>NZ_JAJSYW010000052.1:0-34392 GCF_036815005.1 Streptomyces sp. IBSBF 2435
GGCCGCCGCCGCGGCCGCGGCGGCGGCCAGCGCCGTGACCAGGGCGTCGTCGGCCGGTGGCCGGGCGGTACGGCGTGCGGTCTGCGCGTCGATGCGGACCGTGCCGCTCCGCTGAGTGCCGGACTGCTCCCCCGTGGTCGTCATCGGGCCAGTCAAGCATCCCGGCGGCCGTGCGGCCCTCCGGGCGGCCGGACGAGGTCCGGACAGCGCAATGCCCGGGCATCGAGTGATACCCGGGCAAGCGCAGTCGTCCGTCGTACCCCCGTCCCCACGGGGTTCTACCGGTGAGTCCCTGGCCCGGACCGCTCTTCCAGGCCTGGAACGCCTCTCAGCGCCCCATCAGGCCGGCCACGGACGACGCTTGTACGACCACCGCATCCACTCCTCCGAAGGCGTAGGCGAGCAGTGCGGCCAGCGGCAGCACCATGGCCGCCGCCACCAGCGGATGCCGGGTGCCGGTCCGCCGTCCGCCGCGCATGGCTCGTGCGGTGCGGCTCACCGTGTTCGCCGTGCTCGCCATATGCCTCTCCCGGAGGTCTGCCTGGTGGTCGGTCGTGAGGTGCGGTTGTGGGAGCGGCGGGCGTTTGACCTCGGGGGACGAGTGCGCCGCCCGCCGCTTGACCTCAACATTAGGAGCGCCGCCGCCCCCGGGCGTCAGGCCCTGGTACCCCTTTGCAGGCCTCCCGGAGGATGACGGGGGCGGTCCCGGATACTCCCCTGGGTGGACGCCGCCGCCCGTGGCCCCAGGGTCATCCCTGAGACGCCGGGATCCGCCCGGCCTGGTCGTCGTCCCGCGGGACGGGCTGTTCGACCAGGGCGAGGACCCGGGTGGCCATGAAGCGGGCGGTGCGCACGACGGTGCCGCTGCGGGTGACTTCACTCACTTCCACCACCCCGCGCCGGACGGCGGTCTCGACCCGGCGGCCGGCCCGGGTGGCGATCACTTCATAGGTGCGGGTGGTGTCCCCCGCGTCGACGACTATTTCCACTCGATCACCTTTCACGGCGTCATTCCCCTTTGGCAGACGGACCGTTGGCGGATCGGGGCGCGGTGGTGACGGCCCGTGGGACGGACCTCCTCGCCACACCTCCAGGATCCCACCGGGCACTGACAATTCACGGCCCGTCGCCTGCGGGCCTTCACCGCGCCGCGGGACTTGAGTCCGTAAGCTGTGGGCGGCCGACCCGGCTGTCGGCGCAGGCACCGGACAGCAACAGCAGTGGGGTTTTCGCCCACCGGAGGCAGGGGAACGGACATGGCGATGATGCGGCTCCGGCGCGAGGATCCGCGGGTCGTCGGCGCGTTCCGGCTGCACCGCCGGCTGGGCGCCGGCGGCATGGGTGTGGTCTACCTGGGCGCGGACAAGCGCGGCCAGCGGGTGGCGCTCAAGGTGATCAGGCCCGAGCTGGCCGAGGACCAGGAGTTCAGGTCGCGGTTCGCCCGCGAGGTCTCCGCGGCCCGCCGGATCCGCAGCGGCTGCACCGCACGGCTGGTCGCGGCCGACCTGGAGGCCGAGCGCCCCTGGTTCGCCACCCAGTACGTGCCCGGTCCCTCGCTGCACGACAAGGTCGCCGAGCACGGTGTCCTGTCGGCCGCCGAGGTCGCCTCGATCGGGGCGGCGCTCGCCGAAGGCCTGGTCGCGGTGCACGAGGCCGGGGTCGTCCACCGCGACCTCAAGCCGTCGAACATCCTGCTGTCGCCCAAGGGCCCGCGGATCATCGACTTCGGCATCGCCTGGGCCACCGGCGCGAGCACGCTGACCCATGTGGGGACGGCGGTCGGCTCGCCCGGCTTCCTGGCACCCGAGCAGGTACGGGGCGCGGCCGTCACCCCGGCCACGGACGTCTTCGCCTTCGGCGCGACGCTGGCGTACGCGGCGACCGCGGACTCGCCCTTCGGGCAGGGCAGTTCCGAGGTCATGCTCTACCGGGTGGTGCACGAGGAGCCCGATCTCGCCGGGGTCCCGGACGCGCTGGCGCCGCTGGTCCACGCGTGCCTGGCCAAGGACCCCGAGGAGCGGCCCAGCACGGTGCAGCTGTCCGAGCGGCTCTCGGAGATCGCGACCCGCGAGGCCCGCGGCATCGGGATGCCGCGGCGCGAGGCGCTGCCGAAGGCGGCCGGCCCGCGGCCCGAGCGCCCTGTGGGGCGGCGGGCCGAGGAGTACGCGCAGCAGCGCACGCAGCGCAGGACCCCGCCGCGCCTGGACGGCGGGAACACGCGCGGCGGCCGGACCACCGGGCGTACCCCCGCCGTACCGGCCGCGCGTACCCCGGTCCGCACCGGCGGCGGGCGGCGGCCCTCCTCCCCCGCGCCGGGGCGGCGGCTGCTGCGGCAGCGGCTGGTGGTCTTCGTGATCGTCACCTTGCTCGCGGCCGTCTGTATCGCGGCGGTGCAGGGCTGCCACCGCTTCTCCCGGGGCGCGGACTCCCCCGTCGCGCCTCCCGTGGCTCCTCTGACCCCCGGCCCCTGAGCGCGCGGCCGGCGCTGAGCGGTCAGCCGAACGACCGGCCGGTCACCCGGGCGCAGCATCACGGTGGCCACCGGCACTTTCGGCCGCCGCCCGGCGGCGGCCTCTTCTCCTCCGCCTTGCGCCGCCTTCGCGCAGCCGCCGCGGACCGGCCGCCGCCGGCAGCGCCCTGACCTGCGCTCCCGCGCCTGGCGGCGCCGCCCCCACCTCCTCGGCCGGCCGCCGAGCACGGACCACGGCTGCCGGCCCGTCGTCGCGGGCGGCCGGCCGTACGTCCACGGCGGCTCTCCGGACCGGAGGGGGGCCTGGCGGAACGCAGAGCGGGTCGGTAAGTTACCAAGCGCTTGCTTAGGGGTGTGCGACGGAGAGGGTGCCGGTATGGGAAGCGTGAGCGCGGCGGATGTGCGCGAACGGGTACGGGAGCTGCTCGCGGCACGGGATCCGGCGGCCGTGGAACCGCTGGAATTCCTGCGGGCCCGCTTCGACGCGGGCCTGGCCTGGGTGCACTTCCCCGAAGGACTCGGCGGACTCGGCGCGCCCCGCGCGCTCCAGGCGGTGGTGAACGCCGAACTTGACGCGGCCGGGGCGCCGGACAACGACCCGCGCCGCATCGGCATCGGCCTCGGAATGGCCGCGCCCACCATCCTCGGCCACGGCACCGCCGAGCAGAAGGCCCGCTTCCTGCGGCCGCTGTGGACCGGCGAGGAGGTCTGGTGCCAGCTGTTCAGCGAGCCGGGGGCCGGCTCGGACCTGGCCGGGCTGCGCACCCGGGCGGTGCGCGACGGCGACGACTGGGTCGTGGACGGCCAGAAGGTGTGGACGTCGAGCGCCCACACCGCGCGCTGGGCGATCCTGATCGCCCGCACCGACCCGGACGTGCCCAAGCACCGCGGCATCACCTACTTCGTCTGCGACATGACCGACCCCGGTGTGGAGGTCAGGCCGCTGCGGCAGATCACCGGCGAGGCGGAGTTCAACGAGGTCTTCCTGACCGGCGTCAGGATCCCCGACGCACACCGGCTGGGCGCGGTCGGCGACGGCTGGCGGGTGGCGCAGAGCACCCTGATGAACGAGCGGGTCGCGATCGGCGGCGGCGCGTCCGTCCCCCGCGAGAGCGGCATGATCGGCACGGTGACCGCGACCTGGCGGGAGCGGCCCGAGCTGCGCACTCCCGAGCTGCACGACCGGCTGCTGCGGCTGTGGGTGGACTCCGAGGTGGCCCGGTTGACCGCCGAGCGGGTGCGCCAGCAGCTCACCGCGGGAGCGCCGGGCCCCGAGGGCTCCGGCCTGAAACTGTCGCTGGCCCGGCTCAACCAGCAGATCAGCGGCCTTGAGCTGGAAATGCTCGGCGAGCAGGGCCTGCGGTACGGCGACTGGACGATGGTCCGCCCGCGCAGCGTGGACTTCTACGGGCGCGACGCGGGCTACCGCTATCTGCGGGCGAAGGGCAACTCGATCGAGGGCGGCACGTCCGAGATCCTGCGCAACATCGTGGCCGAGCGGGTGCTCGGGCTGCCGGCGGAACCCCGCAACGACAAGGACGCCGCATGGAAGGACCTGCCCCGATGAGCACTCCGCCGCCCTCCCCCGCCATTCCCGAGCTGCTCTACTCCGATGTCGAGGACGATCTGCGGGCCGCGGTCCGCGCGCTGCTCGCCGACCGCTGCGGCCATGCCGCGGTGCTGGGCCGCGTCGAGACCGCCGAGCCGTACGATCCGGCGCTGTGGCGCACGCTGGCCGCCGACCTCGGCCTGGCCGGGCTGCTGGTGCCGGAGAAGCTGGGCGGCCAGGGGGCCTCGGCCCGGGAGGCGGCCGTGGTACTGGAGGAACTGGGCGGCGCGGTCGCCCCGCTGCCGTTCCTGGGCAGCGCGGTGCTGGCCACCTCCGCGCTGCTGGCCTGCGACACCGAGGATCCGGCGACCGCCGCGCTGCTCGGCCGGCTCGCGGCGGGCGGGGCGGTGGCGGCGCTCGCGGTGCCGCTGTCGGCGGCGCCCGGCGACGGCTTCCCCGCGGCGGTACGCGCCGACGCCGGCGGGCGGCTGACCGGCGCGGTCACCAGCGTCGCGGACGCGCTCACCGCCGACGTACTCGTCGTCCCCGCGGTCGGCCCGGAAGGGCCGGGCCTGTACGAGGTGGCGGCGGCGGAGGCCGCGGTGGAGCGGCCCGTGTCGTTCGACCTGACCCGGCCGCTCGCCGACCTGGCGCTCGACGGCGCCCGGGGACGGCTGCTCGCGGGCGGCGACGCGGCGGCTGCCGCGCTGGGGCGGGCGCTGCTGACCGGCGCCGGGCTGCTGGCCTCCGAACAGCTCGGCCTGGCCCAGTGGTGCCTGGACGAGACGGTCCGCTACCTCGGCCAGCGGCGCCAGTTCGGCCGGGTCGTCGGCTCCTTCCAGGCGCTCAAGCACCGGCTGGCCGATCTGTGGCTCGACGTGGTCTCGGCCCGGGCTGCGGCGCGCAACGCGGCGGGCGCGCTGGCCGCGCAGGCGTCGTCGTCCGACCCCGCGGTGGCCGCGGAGGCGGCGCTGGCGGTGGCCGTCGCGCAGGCGTACGTCTCCCCCGCCGCGGTGCGCGCGGCCGAGGAGGCGGTGCAGCTGCACGGCGGTATCGGCATGACCTGGGAGCACCCCGCACACCTGTATCTCAAGCGCGCCAAGGCGGACGGGATCGCGCTCGGCACCGCCGGCCGCCACCGGAGCGCCCTGGCCGCCTGCGTCGGTCTGCCGCCCGCCTGACCCGGCCTGGCGGCCTACGCCGACGGCGCCGCGGGACCGCTTCCCGCGCCGACCGCGTAGAAGGCGACCGCCGCCGCCGCGCCCACGTTCAGCGAGTCGATGTCGTGCGACATCGGAATGCGGACGAGGGTGTCGGCGGCGGCGAGCGCCCGGGGCGTCAGGCCGGGGCCCTCGGCGCCCAGCAGTACGGCCAGCCGCGGGATCCCGGGCGCCGCGAGGTCGGGCAGCGCGGTCGCCTCCGCCGCCGGGGTGAGCGCCAGCAGCCGGAAGCCCGCCTCTTTCACCGTCCCGTACAGGTCGCGCGGCCAGGCGGTGAGCCGGGCGTAGGGCACCGAGAAGACCGCGCCCATCGAGACCTTCACCGAGCGGCGGTAGAGCGGGTCGGCGCAGTCCGGCGACAGCAGGACCGCGTCCATGCCGAGCGCGGCGGCGCTGCGGAAGATCGCGCCGATGTTGGTGTGGTCGTTGACCGCCTCCATGATCACCACCCGGCGGGCGCCGGCCAGCACGTCGGCCGGGTCCGGCAGCGCCTTGCGCTGCATCGCGGCGAGCGCGCCGCGGTGGACGTGATAGCCGGTGACCTGCTCGGCCAGCTCGTCGCCGACGACGTAGACCGGCGCGGGCACCTCGTCGATCACGTCCCGCAGCGCGTCCACCCACTTCTCGGTGAGCAGCATCGAGCGCATCGCGTAACCGGCCCGCAGGGCGCGCCTGACGACCTTCTGGCCCTCGGCGATGAAGAGGCCCTCGGCCGGTTCGCGGCGGCGGCGCAGCTCCACGTCGGTGAGCGCGTTGTAGTCGTGCAGCCGCGGGTCTTCCGGGTCGCCGACCGCGACCGGCTCAGCCACGGCCGGAACCGGCCGCGCCGGAGCGTCCCACGGCCACGACCTCGCCGATGACGATGACGGCCGGCGGGCGTACGCCCTCCTCGGCGACCGTACGCGCCACCGACGCCAAGGTGGCGTCCACCCGGCGCTGGGTGGCCATGGTGCCCTCCTGGACCACCGCGACCGGGGTGTCGGCCGGGCGGCCTCCCGTGAGCAGGGCGTCCGCGATGGCGCCGATCCGCTCCACGGCCATCAGCAGCACGAGGGTGCCGCGCAGCCGGGCCAGCGCGGACCAGTCGACCAGGGAGCGCGGGTCGTCGGGCGCGACATGCCCGCTGACCACGGTGAACTCATGGGCGACGCCCCGGTGCGTGACCGGGATGCCGGCGGCGCCCGGCACACTGATGGAGCTGGAGATACCGGGCACGACGGTCACCTCGATGCCCGCCGCCGCCAGCGCCTCGGCCTCCTCCATGCCGCGGCCGAAGACGTACGGGTCGCCGCCCTTGAGCCGGACGACGGACTTGCCGGCCTTGGCGTGCTCGATCAGCGCCGCGTTGATGGCCTCCTGGGCCATCGCCCGGCCGTACGGGATCTTCGCCGCGTCGATCACCTCGACGTGCGGCGGGAGTTCGCCCAGCAGGTCGCGCGGGCCGAGCCGGTCGGCGATCACCACGTCCGCCTCGGCCAGCAGGCGGCGCCCGCGTACGGTGATCAGGTCCGGGTCGCCGGGACCGCCGCCGACCAGCGCGACGCCCGCGGTACGCGCCCGGTGCTGCGGCGCCACCAGGCTGCCGTCCCGCAGCCCCTCGATCACCGCGTCCCGCACCGCGGCCGAGCGGCGCGGGTCGCGCCCGGTCAGTACGGCCACGGTCACGCCCTCGGTACGCCCGGTGGCCGGCGTCCACGCGGTCGCCGCGTCGGCGTCGTCGCTGCGGACGCACCACACCCGGCGCTCCTCCGCCTCCGCGGAGGCGGAGGCGTTCGCGGCCGGGTCGGTGGTCGCGACCAGGGCGTACCACGCCTGCGCCAGGTCACCCGGGCGGTAGCCCCGGCGCTCCCAGCGCAGTTCACCGGCGTCCGCCATCGCCTCGACCGAGGCGGTCGCCGACGGCGACACCACGACGATGTCCGCTCCGGCCGCGACGAGCGCGGGGAGCCGGCGCTGGGCGACCTGGCCGCCGCCGATGACCACGACCCGGCGGCCCGCCAGCCGCAGCCCTACGGGGTAGGCGGGGGCGTCGTCCTTCCGATCCATCCGGCCCGGCTCCTTACGTCACGCTTTGCGATTGGTCCGACCCGATCCTACGTTCCGCCATGTCCCTGCCCGGTCCGCGCGGCGCCAGGGCGGCGCAGCGGGAAAGCCCTGAGGGGGTGCCGCTTCCTGCTGCCTTCACACTCGCGGTGCGTCTCGGCTGGCCGCGCCCCTGGTGGCGTGCCCCCCTGCCGAAGGGGGTGCCCGGCAGGGGCGCGGGGAACTGCGCGCGCAGCCACGACGGCGCGGCAGGCGACGGACCACCGCGAGCGGCTGTCACCCGGGGAGGCAGGGAACTGCCCACCGGCCGGCGGGGCGGGACGCCACCCCACGTGGCAAGCACCCCAGAGGCGCTGGCGGCACCCCCGGGCGAAGCTCTGGGGGCGGAACCGCGCGCCCAGCCCCCGCCGGGCAGCAACCAGGCACGCCTCCGGACAGGAAAGCTACGCTTTCTCCGTCACACCCGCCGCGTCGAACGTCGCCACCTCGTGCATCACGCGCGCCGCGCTCTGGACGAGGGGCAGGGCGAGCAGCGCCCCCGTCCCCTCGCCGAGGCGGAGGTCGAGGTCGACGAGGGGCCGCAGGCCGAGGGTGGTGAGGGCCGCGACATGTCCCGGCTCGGCACTGCGGTGCCCGGCGATACACGCGGCCAGCACCTCCGGCGCGATCGCGCGGGCGACAAGCGCGGCGGCACCGGCGCTGACGCCGTCGAGGATCACCGGCGTGCGCAGCGCCGCCGCACCGAGCAGCAGCCCGACCATCGCGGCGTGTTCGAGCCCGCCGATCGCGGTGAGGACCGCGATCGGGTCGGCGGGGTCCGGCCGGTGCAGATCGAGCGCGCGCCGCACGACCTCCACCTTGCGCGCGTGCATCTCGTCGTTGATGCCGGTGCCGCGCCCGGTGACCTCCGCGGGGTCGAGCCCGGTGTAGACGGCGATGAGCGCCGCCGACGTCGTGGTGTTGGCGATGCCCATCTCACCGGTGAGCAGTGCCCTGTTGCCCGCGGCCACCAGATCGCGGGCGGTCTCGATGCCCACCTCGACGGCGCGCAGCGCCTCTTCCCTGGCCATCGCGGGACCCGCGGTGAAGTCGGCGGTGCCGGGCCGTACCTTGCGCGGCAACAGCCCCGGGGTGCTGGGCAGTTCGGTGGCCACGCCGACGTCGATCACGCAGATTTCCGCGCCGACCTGGTTGGCGAAGGCGTTGCAGACCGCGCCGCCGCCGAGGAAGTTGGCGACCATCTGCGCGGTGACCTCCTGCGGCCACGCGGTGACGCCCTGGGCGTGCACCCCGTGGTCGCCGGCGAAGATCGCCACCGCCGCGGGCTCGGGAATGGGCGGCGGGCACTGCCGGGACAGCCCGCTGAGCTGCGCGGAGATGATCTCCAGCATGCCCAGCGCCCCGGCCGGCTTGGTCATCCGCTTCTGCCGCTCCCACGCCTCGCCGAGCGCCTTGGCGTCCAGCGGGCGGATACCGCGAAGCGTCTCCTCCAGCAGGTCCTGCGGCTCCTCGCCTGGCAGCGCGCGGTTGCCGTACTCCTCCTCGTGGACCACCCAGGCCAGCGGGCGGCGCTGCGACCAGCCGGACTGCATCAGCTCGGGCTCGTCGGGGAATTCGTCGACGTACCCGACGCACAGGTAGGCGACGACCTCCAGGTGCTCGGGCAGGCCGAGTTCCGCGACCATCTGGCGCTCGTCGAAGAAGCTGACCCACCCGACGCCGAGGCCTTCCGCCCGGGCGGCGAGCCACAGGTTCTCCACCGCGAGCGCCGCCGAATACGGCGCCATCTGCGGCTGGGTGTGGCGGCCGAGGGTGTGCCGGCCGCCGCGGGTCGGGTCGGCGGTCACCACGATGTTCACGGGGGTGTCGAGTATCGCCTCGATCTTGAGCTCGCGGAACTGCCGCGCGCGGCCCTTCGGCAGCGACTTCGCGTACGCCTCGCGCTGGGTCATCGCCAGCTCGTGCATCTTCTCGCGGGTCTTCTCGGAGCGGATGACAACGAAGTCCCAGGGCTGCGAGTGCCCGACACTGGGCGCGGTGTGCGCCGCCTCCAGGACGCGCAGCAGCACGTCGTGCGGGATCGGGTCGGAGCGGAAGCCGTTGCGGACGTCGCGGCGCTCGCGGATGACGCGGTGCACGGCGTCCCGTACGGCGGGTTCGTACGCCTCCGCGGGCTCCGACACCTCGGCCTCCGCGGCTCTGGCCTCGGCCCGGCGGGCGGCCCTGCGGCCGGTCGGGGCCTCCGCCCCGGTCCCGCCGTCGGCGGGTACGGGCGCGCCGGCGTCCTCGTCCTGCGGGGGTGCCGCCGCCGCGTGCGCGCGGCCCGCGCGCGTGACGGTGGGGCTGCTCGGTACGGCGAGGCCGGCGGGCGCGTCGGCCGGGGCGGTCTCGGTGGCGGGCGCGTCGGCGGCGCCGGGCACCGCCTCGGGTCCGGCGGGTGCCGCGACGGCCTCGGGGGCCGCCTCGGTGACGGCGACAGCTTCCGCAGGCTCGGCGGCGGCCTCGTCAGGAGCCGCGGGAGCCGCCGCCGCGGGAGCCGGGGAAGCGGCGTGCTGGGCCGGGCCGTCGGCCGCGGCGGCCGCCACGGAGGCCGGGTCGGCCGTGCCCGTCGCGGGGACGAAGGCACCGTCACCCGCCGCGGGCGGGGCGCTGAAGGCAGGCCCGGACGGCGGGGCGGCCTGCTCGGGGCCGACCGGCGCCGGGGCGGCGGCCTGGCCGGCAGCGGACAGGGCCGTCGCGGGATCGGCCTCCGCCACCGCGGCGGGTGCGACCGGCTCGGCGCCGGGCACGGACTCATCCGCACCGGGCTCGCCCGCGTACACCGCCTGCTCGGCGCCGGAAGCCGGGCCGGCCTGCTCCCCGTCGACCGTCTGGACCGGGGCCGGAACGGGCATCGGCATGGGCATCGGCACCGCGACCGGTGCGGCCACCGGCTCGACAGCGCCCGCTACGGGCACACCCGCCTCGCCGCCGGCACCGGGCGCAGGCGCGACCGCGACCGCGTCGGCGCCGAACGTCTCCACGGGTTCGGCGCCGGGCGCGGCCGTCACCTCACTCGGCTCACCGCCGAAGGCGTGCTCCGGGCCGGGCTCGCCGATGAAAGCAGCCACCGGCTCCGGGTCGGACGCAAGCGCGACCGCCTCCGCCTCGCCGCCGGAAACGACCGCCGGCTCCACGTCAGGCTCAACCACAGCCACCGGCTCGGCCGCGTACACCGGCTGTTCGACGGGGACAGCCGCTTCCGCCACAGGAAGCACCGGCACCGGCGCCTCTGGGGCCGGGGGCGCCGCCTCGGCCGGGGGAAAGGCGAGGATCGGCCCGGGTGCCTGCTGGGACGGGATCACGCTGTCGGCGTGCGGGATCAGCGACTGCTGGGACGCGCTCTGCGCGGCGGGCCAGGCGCTGCCCGGGGCGGGGGCGGCCGGGTCGGTCGGTTCGCCGGTCTGCTGGGCGGGGATGCCGTGGATCTCGTCCTGCGCCGCGTCGAGGTGTTCGGAGCCGGCGCCCTGGGGCCGTACCGGCGGCGGGACGGGGCCGCCCTGCGCCGGGCCGCGGTCGGCGAGGGAGCGTACGGAGACGCCGCCGCTGGGGGTGTCGTGGATCGGCGGCCCCATGTGCAGCGGGCGGCGCGGGGCGGGGGTGGCGAGCGACGGTGCGTCAGTTCCCTGCGGAGTGCCGAAACCGGGCGCTGCCGTGTCGTGCACGGGGGCGGGCTGCGGCGGCACCGGCTGCGGGTCGCTCCAGGTGCCCTGCGGGCCGGGCATGAGCAGGACGTCGTCGTCCTCGTCGAGCCCGGCGCCGGGGGCGGCGGGCTGGTCGAGGTAGGCGTAACCGGGAGCGCCGTGCTCGGCGGGCGGCTCCGTGCCCCAGCCGGGGGCGGTCGCCAGCGGTGCGCCGAGTGCGTCGGTGTGCGGCTGGTGAGCCGCGTCGCCGACCGCGTTCTCCGGCAGCCCCTCGCCGGGGATCTGACCGGTGTCCGTCATGCGTGCCCCTCGCCCATCGGTTTCGCTCCTTCCAGCCGCTGCACCGCGCGCATCCCAACCCCCGCGGACTTCAACGAGTCCGCATGGGATGCGGCAACGTCGCCGCCGGAACGCCGGAAGTTTCGACGTCCCGTCAACGCACGACGACGGCACAACGATCCGTCAGCCTACCCCCCGGGACACCGCAGGCCATGCCGAAGTCCGCACCTCGGGACGTATCTCACACGGCCCCTCGCGACAGCGCTCCGACCGGCGCAAACGCCGCCCGTGGAGGCCTCTTTGATCATGAACAGGTCACTGACGGCTGGCGCACAGCACGAAGTCCACCGAGCGGTCCCGCTCGTCCCATCCGGCGTCCAGCGCGACGGACTGGAGCAACATGCGTTCGACCGCGTAACCGCCTTCGGTGAGCGCCCTGTCGACCGCTTCCGCCGTGTCCCGGGTGGCCGCGGTGGCGACGATCCGCTCAGGGCGGCGGGCGGCGCAGGCGGCGACGACGTCCGGGTCGGCGCAGCCGATCCTGACCACGTCCGGCTCCGGCAGGTCTTCGAGCGCCTGGGGCGCGGTGCCGTGCACGACCTGGATCTGGACGCCGGTACGGCGGGCGGTGGCGGTTATCCAGTCGCAGGCGTCGGCGTCCCGGTCGACGGCGATCACGGCCGCGCCGAAGCGGGCGGCCTCCACCGCGACGGCGCCGTCGGCGGCACCGATGTCCCACACGAGGTCGCCGGTCCGCGGGCCGAGCCTGGCGAGTTGGACGGCGCGGACGTGCGCCGGGACGTGGCCGCCGTAGTCGGCGGCGGGCAGCGCCCAGCCGCGGACGGGTCCGGGGAAGCCGGGGTCGCGGCCGGCGATCCAGCCGCCGGCGCCCGGCTTGGCCGCGGGTGTGCCGGCCGGCGGCAGCGGAGCGGCGGTCAGCCCGGCGATCCCGGGAAGGGCGGAGGTGGCGCCGCCGACGACGAGGACGACGTTGGGATCGCGCCAGATGTGGTCGGCGACCTTGTCCGAGGTCAGGACGCTGATCTGCTCGTGGTCGGTGCCGAGCGCCTCGCAGATGACGAAGGTGCGGTGCACCCCGGTGAGCAGCAGCGCGACTTCCGCGGGTCCCGCGCCGGGTGCGGTGAGCACCGCGACCTTGGGGTAGGAGCGGCAGACGTTGACCGCGCGGCGCAGGGTGCGGCTCGTGGCGACGACCACCCGGGCGTCGTCCCAGGGCATGCCTGCGCGGGCGAAGGCCCGTGCGACGGCGGAGACGCCGGGGATGACTTCGAGTTCGAGGCCGTGTTCGGGGTCGCGCAGGGCGCGGACCACGCCGAAGAAGCCGGGGTCGCCGTCGGCGAGCACGACCGCGGTGCCGCGGTGTCCCGCGATCCGGCGGGCGGCGATGTCGATGCTGCCGAGCACGATGTGCTCGGCGTCCGCGGGGACATAGGGGAGGGCCAGGTGCTGGCGGGTGCCGGCCACGAGCGTGGCCGCGTCCAGCGCGGCACGGGCGGCGTCGGACGGGGGTGAGCCGTCCCATCCGATCACGGTGACCCGGTCGGCCATCGTCGTCTGCCCTCCATGCCGTGGGTCACTGGGGTCCCGGTGGAGCCCTCGCGGCGAGGCGGAGGGATGGCCCGGGTGAGAACCCTAACCCGGCAGCGTGTGCGACGGTGTGCCGAGTCCGGTACGTACGTGCGGACGCGGTCCGCCGCGGCGGCGGGCGCGGGTCAGCGGCGCTGGGCGGCGGCGCTGTAGTCGGCGTAATCGGGGTAGGCGGCGCGGCCGTTGTCGTAGCCGTCGCCCGCCGAGGTGCGGCCCATCGGGTCGTCCGGGTCGTCGGCGTCGTCCAGGTCCTCCGGGAGCAGGCTCCACACCAGCAGGTCGGCGCGGGTCTCGGCCCAGCGGCCGTGCGGCTCGTCCTCGGGCCGGCTGCGGATGATGCCCGCGTTGCGCAGCACGCCCTCACTGATGCAGCCGATCTTCTGCGCCACCTGCTGCGCGGCGGTGTTGTCCGCGGCGGTGCGCAGTTCCACCCGCTCGAAGCCCTGGGTGCCGAACAGCCAGCGCACGACGGCGAGCACCGACTCGCTGGCGTATCCCTCGCCGCGGGCCCATGACGCGGTCAGGTAGCGGACCTCGGTGCCGTGGATCCGCCAGTCGGTGCGCTGCAGATGAACGGTGCCGACCAGCCGCTGGGTGAGGAATTCGGTGACGGCGAGCACCAGTCCGCGGCCCGCGGCCCGGTCCGCGGGAGCCGTGGCGGTGATGAACTCGCGGGCCGCCTGCTCGGTGTACGGCCGCGGTGCGCCGGTCCATGCGGTCACCAGGTCGTCGTTCATCATCTCCACGAGTTCGGGGATGTCGGCCTCGTCGTACGGGCGCAGCACCAGCCGCTCCGTACTGAGTGAGATGTCCGGAAAGGTGGAGGTCATTCACTGCTCCGTAACCAGGGCATGGGTGGATTGCACAGCATGCAGCATCGCGCGCGGCATCCGCCGGGCAGGGTCGCCACGAGGGGCCGGCGGCGGGCGGAGGGGCGAACGCCCTTCCAGAGTAGGGCGGATGCCGGTCAGGCCGGGTATCCGTGCACGCCATCCGATCCTGCTACCGTCAGCCCGCGTGACGGTGCACCACGCAGCAGGAGTCGGTTATCAGCGGGCCGCGGGGGTCTATGAGCGCTCCCGGCCCTCCTATCCGCTCGCCGCGCTCGCCGCGCTCGCCGACGCCTTGCCGCTGGAGGCCGGCCGCACCGTGGTCGATCTCGGCGCGGGGACCGGCAAGTTCACCCGGCTGCTGGCGCTGACCGGCGCCGAGGTGCTCGCGGTGGAGCCGGTCAGGGAGATGCGCGAGACACTGGCGGAGCTGCTGCCAGGGGTGGCGGTGACCGCGGGCACGGCGGAGGCGACGGGGCTGCCCGACGGGTGCGCGGACGCGGTGGTGGCGGCGCAGTCCTGGCACTGGTTCGACGAGCGGGCGGCGCTGGCAGAGGTGGAGCGGCTGCTGCGGCCGGGCGGCGCGCTGGCGCTGGTGTGGAACACCTACGACACGTCGGTGCCGTGGGTGCGGGACTTCCAGGACATCTACTTCCGGCTGGCGCCGCGCGATCTGCCCAGTCCGCCGCTGACGTCGGCGCTGGGCGACGCGGGCCCCGGCGGCGGCTGGCGCAAGGCGTTCGAGGCGCGGGCCGCGGGCTGGGGCGAGGTCTCGGAGCGGCACTGGCCGAACCCGTACACGACGACGGTGGCCGCCGTGGTGGAGCGGATGGTGTCGTCCAGCCATATCGCGGTGCTGGACGCGGACGCGCAGGCGCGGGTGCGCGCGGAGGTCGAGGCGGTGCTCGGCGCGCACGACGCGACCCGGGTCAGCGGGGCGATCGAGATGCCGTACACCACGGACGTCTACTGGGTGCGGCGCGGCTGAGGCGCCCGAGCCGGTGCGCGACCGGGCGCCACGGCCGGGTGGGGGTCAGGCGGACGAGGGCGCGGGACGCGGCTGTACGTCCGCGGCCGTATCGGCGGTATCGACCTGGATTGCCTGTTCGCGCAGGAAGCCGATCGGCACGACGTTGTCCTCGAAGCAGCCGGGCAGTTCGATCCGCATCCGGCCGATCTGCCGGCCGTCGCAGGTCTGCACGGCGGCGCCCAGGATGGACACGTCCACGTTGCAGGTGCGGGCCAGTTGGGAGATCACCGGCCGGTTCGCGCTGTCACCGCGGAAGGTGAGGTCGACGACCGTGCGGTCGGGGCCCGAGGACTGTCCGCCGACCGGGAAGAGCTGGTCGGCGGGCCTCAGGTCAGGCGCACATTCGACACGCACGACGGACACCGTGCGTGGTCGCCCCGGTCACGCGGCTGCGGAGGTTCGTCGTGGTCATGCGTCCAGTCAACCAGACATCCCGGACGGCGCCGAAATCCGGTCGACTCGTTCATTATCAGGACACAGCACGGACATGGCGCCGGCACAAGCGGGCAGCGGGATCGCGGGCGCCCCCTGGGGGACGGGGGTGGGAGACCGGCGGGGGACGCGGCCGTAATAAAGTCGACGCATGCTCGACGCGGTCACCCTCACGGTCACGGTCACGGCACTGCTGCTCGCGGTGTGGTGCGGCTTCGCCGCGTATCGTGACGAGCCGACCAACGACTGGCACTTCATCGGCATGGCGGTGGTGACGCTCGCCGCGCTGGTGCAGCTGGTGGTGGCGCTGGTACGGCTCGGGCACGGCGACCGGCCCGAGCAGGGGGTGGCGGTCTTCGTCGGCTATCTGATCGGCGCGGCCTGCACCATTCCGGCGGCGGCCTTCATGTCGCTGGCCGAGCGCAGCCGCTGGGGCTCGGCGATCGTCGCGGCCGGCGGCGTGATCCTGGCCGTGCTCGAACTGCGGCTGCACGACATCTGGGGAGCCGGACATGGCTGAGGACAGCACCGCGGACGACACGGAGGCCGGGACAATGGCGCAGCAGCAGACACCGGCGGTACCGCCGGCGCCCGCCCGATCGGCGGTACCGGGCGCGCAGGCAGGACCGCCCGCGCCCGGCGGCAAGCGGCTCGGCCAGGGTCCCGGCCGGCTGCTGCTGTGGTTCTACGGCGTCTTCACGGTGGCGGCGCTGTCCCGCTCGATCGTGCAGATCAGCACCAAGTTCAGCGACGCGCCCCTGGCGTACGTGCTGTCGCTGGCGGCCGGCGTCGTCTACGCGGTGATCACCGTCGCCCTGTGGCGGGGCGGCGACCAGGCCCGCAGGATCGCGCTGGTGTCCTGCTCGGCCGAGCTGCTCGGGGTGATCGCGGTCGGCATCCTGACCGTGGCGGACTCCTCGGCCTTCCCCGACGCGACGGTCTGGTCGGACTTCGGCGTCGGCTACGTCTTCCTGCCGCTGGTGCTCCCGGTCATGGGCCTGCTGTGGCTGCGCAGGGCCGGACGGCCGGAGCCCGGCACCGCGGAGGGTGCCGCGCCCCGGCCGTGACGGTCAGGCGGTGGCGGCGAGGCCGACGGTGTCCGCCGGCTTCTCCATGGTGACCAGGCTCAGCCTGCGGCTGACCGGCTTGGCGACGCCGACCTGCTCGTAGCCGAGCTTGCGGTACATCCGCAGGTTGACCTCGCTGCGGTGGCCGGTGAACAGCCGGTACCGCTTGGCCTCCGCCTCGGCCGCGAGCCGGTCCTCGACGGCGCTGAGCAGCCGCCCGCCGAGGCCGTGCCGCTGCAGGCGCGGATGCACGATGAGTTTGCCGATCCTGGCGGTGCCGTCGTCGTCGACGACACCGCGTACCGAACCGACGACCTCTTCGCCGAGGCGTGCCACCAGCACGCAGCCCTCGGACAGTTCGGCGCGCAGGTGGTCCAGGGTCTGGGTCAGCGGTTCGATGCTGTAGTCGCCGTACAGCTCGGCTTCGCTCTGGTAGCAGAGGTATTGGAGTTTCAGGATCTTCTCGGCGTCGCTCGACTCCGCCGTAGAGATGGTCACGCTCATGCCCATGCGCGCAGGCCTCCCCTTCGAATCCGTCCGGGCAGTTTGAGGGTGAGGTGTGCGCCCGGGACGTGTGCCTGGCCGGGGTCGGTGCGGATGTGCGCCGCCCCCGTTGGCGCCGATGATCGCACAAAGATCCCGATGGGAAGCGCCTGAACGCCGCCCGTTCCAGTACCGTCCCGGCGTGCCAAAGGTGCCCACTGCCGCTGACTGTTTACCGTGCATTACCCCGCCCCACCGGGGATCCAACCCTCGAATTCAGGATGGATCGCAGACACCCGAGGCACCGGGAGCGCAGCGGCCCCACACTGCCCTGTGAGATTCCCAACTCCTGTGCGATCTGCGAGTAGGTGGGGTCGGAATCGGCCATCAGCGCCCGCACCAGCTGCGGGCAGCGTCCCGGCAGCGTGCGGACCGCGGCCCTGACCGAGCGCAGCGTGTCGGCGTCGATCACCTGGTCCTCGACGGCGCCGCCCGCCCGGTGCGGTGCGCGGGGCGGCGGTCCGGCGTCCTGGTCGGCGTACGGCCGCTCGCAGCGCCGCCGCACGTCGGGGCCGAGCGCTTCGGCGCGGACCGCCGCGCGCGTCCAGTCGGCGAATTCCGGTGGCGGCCCGCCGAGTTCGAGCAGCCGCAGCCAGACGGCCTGTTCGAGGTCGGCGGCCTCGATGCCGGTCCCGGGCAGCGCGAAGGCGGCGGCCTCGGCGGCCAGCAGCCGGGCGTGGCCGGCCGGCAGGAGGCCGGGCAGGGCGGGGGCGGTGGTCGCGGGCGGCGGCGCGGCGGTGTCCATGGGCTCGTGCATAGCGGTCGGTACGTACCGGCCGCGCCGGGCGGGGGCCCGGCGCGGCCGTGTTCACCTCATGGAGTGCAGGGCTCCGCGCGGTTCACGACGAGGCCCAGTGGTCCTCGCGGGCCAGCACCGCGGTGTCGGCGTTGTCCGTGAACAGGCCGTCGATGCCGGTGGCGAACCAGGTCCTGAACGCGGCCAGCGGGTCGCCGTAGGCGTTCGGGTCGGTGCCGACCTGGAAGTCGGCGGGCAGGAACTGGTTCTCGTTGCGCGCGGTGAAGGGGTGCAGGACCAGGCCCGCCTTGTGCGCGTCGCTGACCACGGCGGTGGGCTTGAGGAGCTTGCCCGAGGCGTCGCGCGGGATGATCACGTCGGTGGTCGGGCCGATGCCCTGCGCGAAGCCGGCGATCCAGCGCAGGCCCGCCGGGGTGACCAGGTCGGCGACGGTCCGCTTGTCGCCGGCCGCGACGAAGTCCCAGGGCTGCGAGGTCAGGCCGTTGAGCAGGAAGATCTTGGCCGCGCGCCCGCCGAGGGCGCCGAGCCGCCGCAGGCTCTGCGCTTCGAAGGACTGGAGGAACTGCGGGGCGTCGGCGCGGTGCCTGCCGTACGGCTTGAGCAGCGCGATCAGCCGCTCCTCCAGGGGCAGGCCGATGCCGCGGAAGTAGGTGGGGTGCTTGGTCTCGGTGTGCAGCCAGACCGGCTTGCCGCGCTTGCGGCCCTCCTTGTCGGCCCAGGTGAGCACCTCGGCGAAGGTGGGGATGTCCCAGCGGCCGTTGTAGATCGCGTTGTGCGGCCGGACGCCGGGCAGCCGTTCGACGGCGCGCAGCCGCTTGAGCTCCGCGAGGGTGAAGTCCTCGGTGAACCAGCCCGTGGTGGCGGTGCCGTCGATCGTCTTGGTGGTCCTGCGGCTCGCGAACTCGGGGTGGTCCGCGACGTCGGTGGTGCCGCCGATCTCGGGTTCGTGGCGGCACACCAGGTGCCCGTCCCTGGTGGGGACGACGTCCTGCTCGACGACGTCCGCGCCGATGGCGAGCGCGTACTCGTACGATCCGAAGGTGTGTTCCGGGCGGTAGCCGGCGCTGCCGCGGTGGCCGACGATGGTCGGCACCGGCAGCTCGGGGGCACCGCCGTGCCCCCTGCCCGCGCCGCCGCCCGGGGACTGCGCCCCGGCCGGGCCGGCTGCGGCGATCACCGCGCCGCCCGCTCCGAGCGCTGCCGCGGACAGCAGGGTGCGCCTGCCGGGGCCGGTCTTGTGCTGGTCATCCGTCATGGGCGCATCGTGCCCCGCGGAGCTTGCGTACGCCCGACGCCGGCCGGAACACATCCGTAACACGCGTCAACGCTGCGTGCCGTCTCCGTGAACCCGACGTGCGGGGGTGCCCCTGGCGGAAGTATCGTCCTCGTGTACGTACGGGCCGGTGGGTCCGGCCGCCCCATCGCGTGAACCGGAGGAATGCGTTGTCCCGCAGCGTGCTCAAGGCGATTCTCGGACTGCTGATGCGGGTCCTTTACCGCCCCCGGGTCGAGGGCCTCGCGAACATCCCCGGCGACGGGCCGGTGATCGTGGCGGGCAACCACGTCACCTTCGTCGACTCGCTGTTCCTGTCCCTGGTGGTGAAGCGGCAGGTCTACTTCATCGGCAAGGACTCGTACGTCACCGGCAAGGGCTTCAAGGGCCGGTTGATGGCGTGGTTCTTCACCACCTGCGGCATGATCCCGGTGGACCGGGACGGCGGGCGCGGCGGGGTGGCGGCGCTGATGACCGGCCGCCGGGTGCTGGAGGAGGGCCGGATCTTCGGCATCTACCCCGAGGGGACCCGCTCCCCCGACGGCCGCCTCTACCGCGGCCGTACCGGTGTCGCCCGGCTGGCCCTGATGACCGGCGCCCCGGTGCTGCCGTTCGCGATGATCGGCACCGACAAGGTGCAGCCCGGCGGCTCCGGCATGCTGCGGATCGCCCCGGTCACCATCCGCTTCGGCCGCCCGCTGGACTTCGCGCGCTACGACGGCATGGACCGCGACCGCTACGTCCTGCGGGCCGTCACCGACGAGGTGATGAGCGAGGTCATGCGGCTCGGCGGCCAGGAGTACGTGGACATCTACGCGACCAAGGCGAAGGCCGCCTGACCGGCGGGGGGGGGGGGGGGGGGGGGGGGGGGGGGGGGGGGGGGGGGGGGGGGGGGGGCGCCCCCCCCCCCCCCCCCCCCCCCCCCCCCCCCCCCCCCCCCCCCCCCCCCCCCGGACCGGGTCCCGGCGGCTCCCGCGTGGCTACTGCTCGGCCCGCGCCCAGGCGTACTGGACGTCCAGGTCCGCCTTGACCTCGGCGAGCTGGAGGGCGACCGCGCTCGGCGCCGTACCGCCGCGCCCGCTGCGGGAGGCCAGCGAGCCCGGCACATTGAGTACCCCGCGGACCTCGGGCGTCAGATGCGCGGAGATCTTGGCGAACTGCTCGTCGGTCAGCTGGTGCAGCTCGATGCCCTCGGCCTCGCAGGCCTTGACGCACTCCCCCGCGACCTCGTGCGCGACCCGGAAGGGGACGCCCTGCCTGACCAGCCACTCGGCGATGTCGGTGGCCAGCGAGAAGCCGGCCGGGGCCAGCTCCGCCATCCGCTCGGTGTGCACCGTCAGGGTGGCCATCATCCCGGTGAACGCCGGGAGCAGCACCTCCAGCTGGTCGCAGGAGTCGAAGACCGGCTCCTTGTCCTCCTGGAGGTCCCGGTTGTACGCCAGCGGCAGCGCCTTGAGGGTGGCCAGCAGCCCGGTGAGGTTGCCGATCAGCCGTCCGGACTTGCCGCGGGCCAGCTCGGCGATGTCCGGGTTCTTCTTCTGCGGCATGATCGAGGAGCCGGTGGAGAAGGCGTCGTGCAGGGTCACGAAGGAGAATTCCTTGGTGTTCCAGATGATCACCTCCTCGGCGATCCGCGACAGGTTGACGCCGATCATCGCGGTGATGAAGGCGAACTCGGCCACGAAGTCGCGCGAGGCGGTGCCGTCGATGGAATTGCCGACGCTCCCGTGCTCGAAGCCCAGGTCACGGGCGACGGCCTCGGGGTCGAGGCCGAGCGAGGACCCGGCGAGCGCGCCGGAACCGTACGGCGACACGGCGGTGCGCTCGTCCCACTGGTGCAGCCGCTCCGCGTCCCGGGACAGCGACTGGACGTGCGCCAGCATGTGGTGCGCGAACAGCACCGGCTGGGCGTGCTGGAGGTGGGTGCGGCCCGGCATCGCGGCGTCCGGATGCGCCTCGGCGAGGCCGACCAGCGCGCCTTGGAGGTCCGCGATCAGGCCGCCGATGGTCCTGGCGTGGTCGCGCAGGTACATCCGGAAGAGGGTGGCGATCTGGTCGTTGCGCGACCGGCCGGCCCGCAGCTTGCCGCCGAGGTCGGCGCCGAGGCGTTCGACCAGGCCGCGTTCCAGCGCGGTGTGCACGTCCTCGTCGGCGACGGTGCCGGTGAAATCACCGGCGGCCACATCGGCTTCGAGCGTGTCGAGCCCGGCGATCATCCGGTCCAGCTCGTCGGCGGTCAGCAGCTCGGCCCGGTAGAGGACCCGGGCGTGGGCGCGGGACCCGGCGATGTCGTAGGGCGCGAGCCGGAAGTCGAAGTGGACGGAGGCGGACAGCTTCTCCAGGGCGGCGGACGGTCCGTCGGCGAACCGCCCGCCCCAGAGCTTGGCGCCCTGTGCTTCCTCGGTCACTGGGCCAGGTCCCGCTTCGCGGCGATCTTGCTGGACATGCCGAAGATCTCGATGAAGCCCTTGGACAGCGACTGGTCGAAGGTGTCGCCGGTGTCGTAGGTGGCGAGGTTGAAGTCGTACAGCGACTCGCCCGACCGCCGGCCGTTGACGACGGCCCGGCCGCCGTGCAGGACCATCCGGACGTCGCCGGTGACGTGCTCGTTGGCCTCGGTGATGAAGCCGTCGAGCGCCCGCTTGAGCGGCGAGAACCACAGGCCGTCGTAGACCAGCTCGCCCCAGCGCTGCTCGACCTGCCGCTTGTAGCGGGCGAGCTCCCGCTCGACGGTGACGTTCTCCAGCTCCTGGTGGGCGGTGATCAGCGCGATGGCGCCGGGGGCCTCGTAGATCTCCCGGGACTTGATGCCGACCAGCCGGTCCTCGACCATGTCGATCCGGCCGATGCCCTGGGCGCCGGCCCGCACGTTGAGCTGCTGGATCGCCTCCAGGACGCTGACGTCCCTGCCGTCGATGGCGACCGGGACACCCTTGAGGAAGCTGATGACGACCTCGTCGGCCTCCCGCGGCTCCGCCGGGTTCCGGGTGTACTCGTAGACGTCCTCGATCGGCGCGTTCCAGATGTCCTCCAGGAAGCCGGTCTCGACGGCCCGCCCGAAGACGTTCTGGTCGATCGAGTACGGCGACTTCTTGGTGGTGGCGATCGGCAGGTTGTTGGCCTCGCAGAAGGCGATGGCCTTGTCCCGGGTCATCGCGTAGTCGCGGACCGGCGCGATGCAGCGCAGCTCGGGGGCCAGCGAGGAGATGCCGGCCTCGAAGCGGACCTGGTCGTTGCCCTTGCCGGTGCAGCCGTGGGCGACGGTGTCGGCGCCGTGCTTGCGGGCGGCGGCCACCAGGTGCTTGACGATGGCGGGGCGGGACAGTGCGGAGACCAGCGGGTAGCGGTCCATGTAGAGCGCGTTGGACCGGATCGCCGGCAGGCAGTATTCCTCGGCGAACTCGTCCTTGGCGTCCGCGACCTCGGCCTCGACCGCGCCGCACGCGATGGCGCGCTTGCGGATGACGTCCAGGTCCTCGCCGCCCTGGCCGACGTCCACGGCCACGGCGATGACCTCGGCGCCGGTCTCCTCGGCGATCCAGCCGATGGCGACGGAGGTGTCAAGGCCGCCTGAATAGGCGAGTACGACGCGCTCGGTCACGGGTCTCTCCTTACGGTGCATACGCTGACTGGTATAAGTATGCACTCCACCGTATGGTTCGTCAAAACCACAGGTCAGCGTGTTCCTGCGGCCGAATGAGTGGAGTGCGGGAGGGTCGGTGGCTAGACCTCGCCCTGGGCGAGGCGCAGCAGGTGATCGGCGAGCTTCTGACCGCCGGCGGGGTCCCGGCTGATCAGCACGACGGTGTCGTCTCCCGCGATCGTACCGAGAATGTCGTGGACCTCCGCCGTGTCGATGGCCGACGCGAGGAACTGCGCGGCGCCCGGCGGGGTGCGGACCACCACCAGATTGGCCGAGGCCTCGGCGGAGATCAGCAGCTCGGCGGCCAGCCGCCGCATCCGCTCCTCCTTGACGGATTCGCCCAGCGGCGCCTGCGGGGTGCGGAAACCGCCCTCGGAGGGAACGGCGTAGATCAGCTCGCCGTCGTTGGTGCGGATCTTGACCGCGCCCAGTTCGTCCAGGTCGCGGCTGAGCGTCGCCTGGGTGACGCTCAGCCCGTCGTCGGCGAGCAGCTTGGCCAGCTGGCTCTGGGACCGCACCGGCTGCCGGCCGAGGATGTCCACGATCCTGCGGTGCCTGGCCGTACGGGTCTGCGGTACGGCCTGGCCGCCGCCCTGCTGCTGCGCCTCGCTCATCGTCGCGTCATTCTCCGTCTGTCCCCCGGACTCCGGCGGTGCCCCGGGCTGCCCGGTTCTACTGGTTCGCCTGCCACACCTGGTCCAGGACGCCGGGCAGCACCCGGAGGAACTCGTCCGTGTCGTCGTCGCCGACGACCAGCGGCGGCGCGAGCCGTACCGTGTCGGGCACGGCGGCGTTCACCAGGAGTCCGGCGTCCTGAGCCGCCTGCTGGATCGGTGCGGCCAGCGGCTCGGTGAGCACGATACCGATCAGCAGGCCCGTACCGCGCACATGATCGACCAGCGGGTGCCGCAGGGCCTCGATTCCGTTCCGCAGCTTCTCGCCCTGCCGCTTGACGTGGTCGAGCAGCCCGTCCGCCGCGATGGTTTCGAGGACGGCGAGCGCGGCGGCACAGGAGACCGGGTTGCCGCCGAAGGTCGTGCCGTGCGCGCCCGGGGTGAACAGCTCGGCCGCCGCCCCGAAGGCCACGGTGGCGCCGATCGGCAGCCCGCCGCCCAGGCCCTTGGCCAGCGTCACGACATCGGGCTCGACGCCCTGGGCCAGGCACTCGAACCAGTGCCCCGTCCTGCCGACGCCGGTCTGCACCTCGTCGAGCACCAGCAGGGTGCCGGTCGCGGCGGTGATCTCCCGTGCCGCCCGCAGATAGCCGGCCGGCGGCACGACCACCCCGTTCTCGCCCTGGATCGGCTCGATGATCACCAGCGCGGTGTCGGTGTCCACGGCCGCCCGCAGCGCCGCCTCGTCGCCGAACGGCACATGGACGACCTCGCCGGGCAGCGGGGCGAAGGCCTCCTTCTTCTTCGGCTGGCCGGTCAGCGCGAGCGAGCCCATCGTCCGGCCGTGGAAGGCTCCTTCGGTCGCGACCATCCGGGTACGCCCGGTGAGGCGGCCGATCTTGAAGGCGGCCTCGTTGGCCTCGGCGCCGGAATTGCTGAAGAAGACCCGGCCCGGCCGCCCGAACAGCTGGAGCAGCCGCTCGGCCAGCGCGACCGGCGGCTCGGCGATGAAGAGGTTGGAGACATGGCCCAGGGTGCCGATCTGCCGGGTCACCGCCTCGACCACCGCCGGGTGCCCGGTGCCCAGCGAGTTGACCGCGATGCCGCCGAGGAAGTCCCGGTAGACCTTGCCCTCGGCGTCCCAGAACCTCGCGCCCTCGCCGCGCACCAGGGGCAGCCGGGGCAGCCCGTAGTTGTCCATCAGCGCGCCCTGCCAGCGGCCGGCCAGCGCCTCGTTGCCGATCGTGCCCGTGGTGGTGGTCACCGTGTTCCCCCTTCTGCGGTTGCCTGTTCCGGTACGTGCTCGGCAGCGGGCGCCGGCGGGAGGTCGGGGACGACCATGGTGCCGATGCCCTCGTCGGTGAAGATCTCCAGCAGGATCGCGTGCTGGACCCGGCCGTCGATGACGCGGGCGGTGTGCACGCCGTTGCGTACCGCGTGCAGGCAGCCGCGCATCTTCGGGACCATGCCGCTGGACAGGCCGGGCAGCAGTTTCTCCAGCTCGGTGGCGGTGAGCCGGCTGATCACGTCGTCGCTGTTGGGCCAGTCCTCGTACAGGCCCTCGACGTCGGTGAGCACCATCAGCGTCTCGGCGTCGAGCGCCGCGGCCAGCGCGGCGGCGGCGGTGTCGGCGTTGACGTTGTAGATGTGCCCGTCGTCGGCGGCCCTGGCGATGGACGAGATCACCGGGATACGGCCGTCGGCGAGCAGCGCCTCGATCGCGCCGGTGTCGATGGCGGTGATCGCGCCGACCCGCCCGATGTCGACGGCCTCGCCGTCGATGACCGGGAAGTGCTTGACCGCGGTGATGGTGTGCGCGTCCTCGCCGGTCAGGCCGACCGCGAGCGGGCCGTGCTGGTTGAGCAGCCCGACCAGCTCGCGCTGCACCTGCCCGGCCAGCACCATCCGGACCACGTCCATCGCCTCGGGCGTGGTGACCCGCAGCCCGGCCTTGAACTCGCTGACCAGGCCGTGCCGGTCGAGCTGCGCGTTGATCTGCGGGCCGCCGCCGTGCACGACGACCGGCTTGAGGCCGGCCTGCCGCAGGAAGACCACGTCCTGTGCGAAGGCGGCCTTCAGCTCCTCGTCGACCATGGCGTTGCCGCCGAATTTGATCACCACGACCCGGCCGTTGTGCCGGGTCAGCCAGGGCAGCGCCTCGATGAGCACCTGCGCCTTGGGCAGGGCGGAGTGCTTGCGGGCCGTCATGAGCTGTACGCGCTGTTCTCGTGGACGTAGTCGGCGGTGAGGTCGTTGGTCCAGATCACCGCCGACGCGTCGCCCGCGGCCAGGTCCGCGGTGATCACGACCTCCCGGAAGCGCATGTCGACCAGGTCGCGGTCCTCGCCGACCGAGCCGTTCCTGCACACCCACACGCCGTTGATGGCCACGCTCAGCCGGTCCGGCTCGAAGGCGGCAGACGTGGTGCCGATCGCGGACAGCACCCGGCCCCAGTTGGGGTCCTCGCCGTGGATCGCGCACTTGAGCAGATTGCTGCGCGCGACGGACCGGCCGACCTCGACCGCGTCCTCCTCGCTGGCCGCTCCCACGATCTCGATCCTGATGTCCTTGCTCGCGCCCTCCGCGTCCCCGATCAGCTGCCGGGCCAGGTCGGCGCAGACCGTACGGACCGCGTCGGCGAAGTCGTCGTAGCCGGGGGTGGCACCGGAGGCGCCGGAGGCCAGCAGCAGCACGGTGTCGTTGGTCGACATGCAGCCGTCGGAGTCGGCCCGGTCGAAGGTGACCCGGGTGGCGTCCCGCAGCGCCTTGTCGAGCGTCGCGGTGTCCACGTCGGCGTCGGTGGTCAGCACCACCAGCATGGTGGCCAGGCCCGGCGCGAGCATGCCCGCGCCCTTGGCCATGCCGCCGACGGTCCAGCCCCCCTCGCCCTGCGCCACCGCGGTCTTGTGGACGGTGTCGGTGGTCTTGATGGCGATGGCGGCCTTCTCGCCGCCGTGCTCGGACAGTTCGGCAGCGGCCTGCCCGATACCCGGCAGCAGCTTGTCCATCGGCAGCAGCAGGCCGATCAGACCGGTGGAGGCGACCGCGATCTCGCCCGCGCTGTGCCCCAGCACCTCGGCGGCCCGCTCCGCGGTGGCGTGGGTGTCCTGGAAGCCCTGCGGTCCCGTACAGGCGTTGGCGCCACCGGAGTTGAGGACGACGGCGGTCACCGCGCCGCCCTTGAGCACCTGCTCCGACCACAGCACGGGGGCGGCCTTCACCCGGTTGGAGGTGAAGACGCCCGCGGCGGCGCGGCGCGGCCCGGCGTTGACCACCAGGGCCAGGTCCGGGTTCCCGTTGGCCTTGATCCCGGCGGCGATACCCGCCGCCCGGAATCCTTTCGCTGCGGTCACGCTCATGGGGCGACTCCGATCGTGGAAAGTCCCGTGCCCTCGGGCAGCCCGAGGGCGATGTTCATGCTCTGCACCGCGCCGCCCGCGGTGCCCTTGGCCAGGTTGTCGATGGCGCTGATCGCGATGATCCGCCGCGCGTCCTGGTCGTAGGCCACCTGGAGGTGGACGGCGTTGGAGCCGTGGACCGACGCGGTGGCGGGCCACTGGCCCTCCGGCAGCAGGTGGACGAACGGCTCGTCGGCGTACGCCTTCTCGTAGGCGGCGCGGACGTCGGCGGCGGTGACGCCGGGGCGGGCCTTGGCCGTGCAGGTGGCGAGGATGCCGCGGGACATCGGCGCCAGGGTGGGCGTGAAGGAGACGCCGACCCGGGTGCCGGCCGCGGCGCTGAGGTTCTGGATCATCTCGGGGGTGTGCCGGTGGCCGCCGCCGACGCCGTACGGGGTCATCGACCCCATGACCTCGGAGCCCAGCAGATGCGGCTTGGCGGCCTTGCCCGCGCCCGACGTGCCGGACGCGGCGACGATCACGGCCTCGTCCTCGGCGAGCGCGGCGGCGTAGGCGGGTACGAGCGCGAGCGACACGGCCGTCGGGTAGCAGCCGGGTACGGCGATCCGTCTGGTCCCGGCCAGCGCGGCCCGGGCGCCGGGCAGCTCGGGCAGTCCGTACGGCCAGGTGCCGGCGTGCGGGGAGCCGTAGAAACGCTCCCAGTCCGCCGCGTCCTTGAGCCGGAAGTCGGCGCCCATGTCGACCACGAGCACGTCGTCGCCGAGCTGCTCGGCCACGGCCGCGGACTGCCCGTGCGGCAGCGCGAGGAAGACCACGTCGTGCCCGGCCAGCACCTCGGCCGAGGTGGTCTCCAGCACCCGGTCCGCGAGTGGCAGCAGATGCGGCTGCGACCCGCCGAGCCGCTGACCGACGCTGGAATTCCCGGTCACCGCCCCGATCTCGACCCCGGGGTGCCCGACCAGCAGCCGCAGCACCTCCCCGCCCGCATACCCGCTCGCCCCGGCAACCGCCGCCCGCAACGCCATCGAACCCTCCTCGTCGAGAGCATGACTATACGGCGACCCGCACTTTTATGCAAAAACTTGCACCCGGCACTGCGGAAGGCTTTGCAGAGCGCGAGCACGCGATCGACGGCGTGGCGCTGCGACCTGTCCAGGTGAACATCAAGGCCCGTGGCACCTCGGCGGTCGGCCGGTTCTGGGCGGCGGCGCTCGGCCGGACCGTCGCCGCCGAGGGACCGGCGACCACCTCCGTCGCCCCCGTCGGCGGCATGGCCTGGCCGCACCCGGTCACCGTCTGCGTGGACATCGTGACCGTCCCGGAGGCCAGGACGCCGGCGAAGAACCGTCTGCACCTCGATCTCGCCACCACCTCGGCGGCCCACCGGGCGGAGCTGGTCGAACGCCTCCGGGCTCTCGGTGCGACGCCCGCCGACGTGGGCCAGGGCGACGTCCCGTGGACGGTTCTGGCCGACCCCGAGGGCCACGGGTTCTGCGTGCTCGCCCTGCCCTGACGGGGAGCGGGCGAGGCGGGCTCGGGCCTGGTGACGGATATGCGTTTGTCGTCGCAGGGCGGTGTACGTAGGGTCGGCGGAATGGCGACACGGCTGGTGCAAATTGCGATGAACGCTCGGGACGACTCCGCGCTCGGCCGGTTCTGGGCGGAGGCGCTCGGCTGGGGTGTTGACAGCGAGGGGCCCGGGGTGACCAACATCGAACCCGTGGGCATCGCTTACCCCGACCCCGCCGCCATCTTCGTCGACGTCCTTCGGGTCCCGGAACCCAAGACGGTGAAGAACCGTGTGCACCTCGACCTCGCCAGCACCTCTGCGGCCCATCAGGCGGAGTTGGTCGAACGGCTCCGGGCGCTCGGTGCGACGCCCGCCGACGTGGGCCAGGGCGACGTCCCGTGGACGGTTCTGGCCGACCCCGAAGGCAACGAATTCTGCGTGCTGGAGCCGCGGGAGGTCTACCGGGACACCGGGCCGATGGCCGCGGTGGCGGTCGACTGCGTGGACCCGCGGGCCATGGCGCGGTTCTGGGGCGAGGCGATGGACTGGACCCTGCACGAGGTGACCGACGATCACGCGGTGCTGCGCTCCGCCAAGGAGGTCGGACCGTACCTGGAGTTCCTCCGCACGCCCGACGTGAAGACCGTGAAGAACCGCACCCACCTCGACCTCCGCCCGTACCCCGGTGACGATCAAGCCGCGGAGGCGGCCCGGCTGCGGGCCCTCGGCGCCACCGACGTCGACCTCGGCCAGGGCGACGTCCCGTGGACGTGCATGGCCGACCCCGAGGGCAACGAGTTCTGCGTCCTCACCCCGCGCTGACCCGGAGCCGTGCCGACACCCGGACGCCTGAGCCCGGACGGGAGAACGGCGCCGGCTGGAGCGCTCAGTCGGCTCCCGCCGTGAACCGTTCGCGGTTCAGCGTGCCGGGAGCCCCCGGGGGCCTGGGCGAGCCAGTGGGACCGGTTGGTCCAGCCGAGGAGGAGGCGCCCGCCGGAAGAGTCCGGTGCCGCGCCGGCCGCGGCCTGGCGCAGGCCCGTCAGCGCGGGGGCGAGGCGGGCCGCGACATGGGCGGGGAAGCGGGCCGCCTCCTCGTCGAGCCCGGCGATCACCCGGGCCTGCTCGGCGGGATCGCACAGCGACAGGTGGAAGAGCATCTGGCGCCACGCGTAGGCCGCGTCCTGTGAGGCAGTACGCGAACAGTGCGCGGCGCTCCGCGGGCACTCCGGCCAGCGCGGCGGCCTCGGCCTCGTACGGCTGGAGCCGACCCCAGGCAGCCGCGGCGGACGTGGCGAAGCCACCCACCCGCCACCGCCAGGTGACTGGCGGCAAAGCCACGGCGGACCCGCCCAGGAACCCCTGCCGCCCACAGGGATCAGCGGACGCAGGCGCCGGTATCGCCAGCCGGCCCCCGGTCGCCCACCCGCCACCGCCGGGTGCACGGCGGTGCCACCGCAGCGGACGCTCGCCGGGGAACCCCTGCGGCCCGCCGCCGACGCACCGCACTCCCCCATACGGTCGGCGGCACGCCCCGCCACGACCGGCGTGCCCACTGCGGCGCCCGCGGCCGCGCCGCACGCCTCGCGAGCCTGCCGTTCTCCGCCCGGCCGCTCTGCGACGATGCCCGCACGCCCGACCGGGCGTATGCGCGCGCAGGAGGAAGAGGAGAGAACATGGCCGGCAGATTCGAGGGAACCGCCGAGATCGACCGCCCCATCGAGGAGGTCTTCGCCTACCTCGCGGACGGCACCCACGACCCGGAGTTCAGCCCCCGGGTGCAGGAGATCACCAGGACGACGGACGGCCCCACGGCGGTCGGCACCGTCTACGCGAGCACCGTCAAGGACGCCGGCATGACGACCAGGCGCGAATTCCGGATCAGCGAATTCCAGCCGCCGACCAGAATCCGCTGGACCGAGCTGTCCACGAACACCGTGACGTCCAAGGAGGGCGGCTACGACCTGGCGCCGCTGCCCGGTGGCGGCACCCGGGTGACGGTCTTCAACGTCCTGGAGGGCCACGGCGTCGGCAGACTCCTGGTGGGCCTCGCCCTGCTGGCCGCCCGCAGGGACGCCGCCGCCTTCGCCGGGCGGATCAAGGCGGCCGTCGAGGCCGCCTGACGTCAGTGCGCCCGGGGCGGCTGCCTGACCGCGCGCAGGATCACGAACTTCGGGTCGGACGCCACCACGTCGCAGTTCCCGAACAGCCGCCGCAGCCGTACGTGGTAGCCCAGGTGGCGGTTGCCGACCACCCACAGCTCACCGCCGGGGCGCAGCGCGGCCCGTGCGGTGGCGAACATCCGGCGGGCGCCGCTGTCGCTGGTGGCGCGGTGGGAGTGGAAGGGCGGGTTGTTCAGTACGAGGTCGGCGCTGGCGGCCGGTACGCCGGTCGCCGCGTCGGCGACCAGGAACTCCGCCGCGGTGCCCGGATCGGCGTTCTCCCGGAAGGTCTCCTCGGCCGAGGCGACCGCCTGGTAGGACTCGTCGGTGAAGAGCACGTCGGAGGCGGGGTTGGCGACCGCCGCCGCGGTACCGACGACGCCGTTGCCGCAGCCCAGGTCGATCACCCGGTCGGGTCCCTGCCGCCGGGGCAGGTGGGCGAGCAGCAGCCGGGTGCCGAGGTCGAGCCGGTCGGCGCAGAAGATGCCGGCGTGGTTGGTGACCGTACGCCCCGACAGCGGGCCCACGTCGTCCGGCAGGGCGTAACGCAGCGGCCACGGGCCTGAGCTGCGGGGCAGGGCGGGGTCGGGGGTGCAGTGGATCAGCCGGGCCTTGCGGACGGCGAGCGAGGTGGTGGTCGGGCCGAGGATCCGCTCGAAGAGCGCCAGTGTCGAGGTGTGGATCTCGGTGACCATGCCTGCGCCGACCACGACCGTGTCCTGGTGCACCGCGGGCGCCAGCGCGTGCAGCTGGTCCTCCAGCAGGCCCAGGCTCCTGGGCACCCGGACCACCAGCAGATCGACCCGCTCGGGCGGGGTGTCCCGGGGCGACAGCAGCCGCACCGCGTCCTCGGCGCCGATCCTGCGCAGATTCGCCCGGGTCGCCTGCTGCCCGAGGAAGGAGTCGGAGATCTGCACCGGGTGCCGGTCGGCGAGCGCGGTGGTCAGGGCGCCCCAGCGGTCGCCGAGCAGCACGGTCGTGCCGCCGGCGGCGGGGGCGGTCTCGGCGAGGTGCCGCAGCAGGTAGTCGTCCGCGGCGTCCCAGGCCCGCAGCTGCTCTCGGGGTTCCGCCGGGTAGCGGGTCAGGTCGAGGTCGCCCCACGGCGTACTGAATCGGTGCATGATCCCTCAGCGTAGGCCCTGCGCGCCCCCGGCCCGACCCGTCGGCCCCGCAGCGCCGGACCGGGACCGCCCGTTACCGGCCCCGCCCGCCCGCCGGTACGGGGTAGGCGATACGGGCCAGGTCCGCGGTCGCCGGTCCCGGGTGCGAGAGGAGCCGGTCGAGAACCGTACGCGCCAGGGGCGGCGGCCCCGACTTCGAGCGCCTCGACCTGGTCCCGCTGCTGGACGACCCGATACGGCTCGCGCTCCCCGCCGGCCACCGGCTGGCCGGCCGGGCCGAGTTGGCGCTCGCGGACGTCGCCGACGAGGCGTGGGTGGCCAGCAGCCGGCGGATCGAGGAGACCCTGCGCGGCCACCTGCCGCGGCCTTCCTCGATGTGCTCAAGGAGACCGCCGCCGGGAGGGGAGCCGTCCCGGGCGCGCGACCGCGGCGGGACAAGGAGCGGGACCCGGAGGTTTTGTCCATCCTCCGGGTCCCTGGTGATGCCGCCGAAGGCCTCACCGTGCCTGTCGTGCCGACGGTTCAATCGTCATGTCGTCTCGTTCTGCCATTGAACTACCGCCGCAGGAAAGGAGAGCGGCGGACCGGATTCGAACCGGCACCTGACGACCCGGACCGTGGCCGGTCGGTACGGCGAGCGGCGGCGAATGCTGAGTCTGGAGCAAGAGTCTGAGATTGACGGCGAACCCGCGTCGCTCACGACGAACTTCAGTTTCAGCTTTGCGCTCCTCGCGCACCCCTCCGCACACAGGCGGAGGGGGGTCTTGGGGGTGGGATCAGCCGCTGAACAGATACCCGAGCACGGCGTCGCCGACCCGCTGGTCGGTGACCTCGGCGCCGTTCGCCTCCTCGCGGGCGAACTTCACCGCCTGCTGCAACTTCTCGATCCTGGACAGGAGTTCGTTCACCCGGCGGGCGGGCAGCGCGCCGGAGAACTTGACCGTGGTCCAGTAACCGACCGGCACGTCCTCGTAGTAGACCTCCACCTGGGCCGGGTGGTTCTCGGTCGCCTCGGCCTTCACGTGGTTGCGCGGCACCTTCCTGGTACGGATGGTCCGCACCGGTTCGGTCTTCCACGCGTCGCTGGACGGGTCGAGGGTCCACGACTCGGCGGCGTCGAGCACCGGCAGCCGGCGTACGAAGCCGTGCAGGTCGGTCAACTGCTTCTCCAGGAAGAGCAGATACGACACCGGCACCGCCGCGACGACCACCCGGCCGTCGACGGTGACATCGGCGCGCGCCTCGCAGTTGGCCCAGTCCTTGGTGGCGGTCACGTCGAACAGCCGGGTCAGCGCGTCCACGGTGGCCCGCAGCGCGCCCTCCGCCTGGACCTGCACCCTGGTCGACTCGGGCGGCAGCTGCTCACCCTCCTCGTCCTTGGGCTGGTAGGTCCTGGATATGCCGGAGAGCAGCGCGGGCTTCTGCAGGTCGTGCTGAGCTGCCGTCAACTCCTGCTGCGCCTTGGCCTTGACGCCCTTCTCGACCGCGATGATCTGGTTCAGTTTCGCCACGTCACCGACCGTAACAGGGCGCCGCCCGGGCGTTCGACCGGTTTTATCAGGCCGGGGTGCGCACCCGCGTCGGGTAGTGGTCGGCGACCACCCGGCTCATCGCGCCGAGCGGATCGGCGGCGACCTGGGTGGCGGAGAAGTAGACGTTCCCGCGTACTTCCGGGTGGCCGGCGTCGAAGGTGAGGTGCCGGGACAGCTCGGCCTGGTCCTGCCAGGCCGCGGGCTGCCCCGCGACCCCGGCCTTGTACAGCGCCTCCCCGATGTAGAGCCGTACCCGGGTGCCGGCGACGACATCGGACCACCACGGCACGATGACGGCGTAGTCGGCGGCGGCGAAGCCGATGTTCCAGTAGACCTGCGGCACGATGTAGTCGATCCACTCCCGCAGGACCCACCCGCGGGTGTCGGCGTGCAGGTCGTCGTAGGTCTGTACGCCGGCGGCCGTGGCCGAGCCGAGCGGGTCGGTGGCGGCGTTGCGCCAGACACCGAAGGGGCTGATGCCGAACTGCGTGCCCGGGCGGATGGCCTTGATACGCGCGGCGGTCTCGCGTACCAGCAGGTCGGTGTTGTGCCGGCGCCAGGCGTCGCGGTCGGGGAAGCCGGCGCCGTGGCGCGCGTAGGCGGCGTCGTCGTCGAAGACCTGGCCCGCGACCGGGTAGGGGTAGAAGTAGTCGTCCCAGTGGACCGCGTCGACCGGGTAGCGGCGGACCGCGTCGAGCATCGCGTCCTGCACGAAGCGGCGGACCTCGGGCAGGCCGGGGTTGTAGTAGAGCTTGCCGCCGTAAACGACCGTCCACTCCGGGTGCAGCCGCGCCGGGTGGGTGGGGGCGAGAAGGGCGGGGTCGGCGCTGTTCGCCACGCGGTAGGGGTTGAACCAGGCGTGCAGTTCGAGCCCGCGGCGGTGTGCCTCGCGCACGGCGGTGCCCAGCGGGTCCCAGCCGGGGTCGCGGCCCTGGGTCCCCGTCAGGTACGCGGCCCACGGCTCGTAGGGCGAGGGCCAGAAGGCGTCCGCGGTGGGGCGCACCTGGAACATGACGGCGTTCAGCCGCCGCTCGACGGCGAGGTCGAGCAGGTCCAGCAGTTCGCGGCGCTGGACGTCGGGCGCCAGGCCCGGCGCCGAGGGCCAGTCGGTGTTCGCGACGGTCGCGATCCACATGCCGCGCAGCTCCGCCCTGTGCGGCGGGCGTCCGTGGGGGCCGCCACCGCTCGCGTCCGCGCCCTGGGCCGCGTGCGCCGCCGGCGGAAGCGCCGCGGCGGCGGCGACGCCGGCTGCCGCCGCGGTGAGCGTTCTGCGTGAGAGCCGTTCCATGTCTGCCTCCTGAGCCGGCGTCATCCGGGCGAGCCCCGGAGCCCCGCTCTACGTATCACCCGCACCGCCAGTAGCGCGAGCATCTGCGCCGCCCGCACGGGGGAGCCTGAAACTGGGCGCCCGCCCCAGGGGCGCGAGGGACTGCGCGCGCAACCCGCCGCTCGCCATCGTATGGCGACGGACCGCCACCACCCCGCAGGGGCGCGAGGAACTGCGCGACAAGCCCACCACCGGGGCGCGGGTCGTCACCGACCCGAAGGGTCTCTTCGGTCCGTCCCGGACCACCGGCCGGTGGACGGCTGAGCGCGCAGTTCCCCGCGCCCCTGGTGGGCACCCCCTTGCCGAAGGGAACCGCACACCCCCACGCCTGGGGAAGGCGCAC
>NZ_JAJSYW010000053.1:0-34185 GCF_036815005.1 Streptomyces sp. IBSBF 2435
GCTCGGGGGTCGGGGTCGTACCCGACCGGGCGGAGCTCCAGGTGTCGGGCGCGCCCAAGTCCACGCCGCCGGTGGTACGCGGAGCGACCGGGGCGGTGACGTAGGTCGGCAGCGGCACGGGTACGGGGTCCCAGCCGTCGTCGGCCGACTGCTGGGCGCGCTGCTGGTCGACCCACTCGGCGTGGTCCGTCTGCTCGACCAGCGCCCGCCGGTCGGCGGTACGCGGCGAAGGCGCCGGGGCCGCCGGGACGGGAGGCGCTTCCTGAACGGGCGGGGCCGGCAGTTCGGCGCGTACCCTCTCCGGCCGGCCGCGGTCAGGCCGGGCACGCAGCCGGCGCGCCGCCTCCGCGGCGTGTCGCTGGTCCAGGCGCACTTCGTACCGGCGGCGCTCCTGGCGGCGCATCTGGCCGATGTAGACCGTCAGCAGTGCGGCCGGGACCGCGGGTACCCAGAGCAGCGCCACGCCACCCACTGCGGCGGCGACGGCACCGACGGTGAAGGCGAGGAAGAGCATCGTGGTCGTACGGCGCCGTCGGGCCAGTACCTTGGCGCGGGGGTCCGGCCTTGCCGGGCCGGACGCCGTCGTACGGTCGCGCCCGGCGGCCGGGCGCACCTCGGTTGCGGGCACGGCAAGGCCACGGACGTCCACGACATCCGCGGGGTCGAGGTCGTCCTCGACATCGTCGTCACCGGGCTCGGCGCTCTCACCTCGCGCTTTCGCGACACGCCGCTCCATCGCCGCCCGCCCGGACAGCAGCCGGATGGCGGTACTGAAGCGTTCTGTCGGACGCGCTTCGTTGAGCTCGTCCTGCCTACGGAGCCACATCGGCACCAGATAGGCAGCCCAGGCCCCGACGATGACTGCATAGATGAGGCCGCTACTGCTCACGCGCTACACGGTAGGGGGAACCGGGACACGCCATACGGAATTTGGCCCGGTGTGTCGCACGATCTGGCTGATAAGCCGAGATTTTTTTGCGATAGACTTCATTTTCGAACAATTGTCTTATTTCTGGGACGCACCAGGCTTCGCCTGGTGCCAGCGATTGAGGAGCCCCTCGGGTACTTCCTCCGCAGTCAGCGCGTAGACCAGGTGGTCCCGCCATGCGCCGTCGATATGGAGATACCGCGGGCGGAGCCCTTCCTCCCGGAAGCCCAGCTTTTCCGCCACCCGGCGACTCGGCCCGTTCTCGGGGCGAATGCACACCTCTACACGGTGCAGCCCGACACGCCGGAAGCAATGGTCGACGGCGAGTGCGACGGACGTCGGCATCACCCCGCGGCCTGCCACCGCCTCGTCCACCCAGTAGCCGACGTGCGCGGAGCACATCGACCCCCAGGTAATGCCCGCGACAGTGAGCTGGCCCGCCAGCCGCCCCTGGTAGTCGATGACGAACGGCAGCATGCGGCCGGCGCTCGCCTCGCCGCGCAGATGACGCACCATTTGTCGATATGTCGGCCGCTGCGCGATATGACCGGGCGGTGCGGGCGGCACGGTCGCCTCCCAAGGGCGCAGCCACTCGCGGTTGCGCCGGTTGACCTCACGCCACGCACGCTGGTCGCGCATTCTGATGGGGCGAAGAGTGATGTCACCGTCCACCAGCTCCATCGGCCAGGTCCCGTTCAGCTCGGTCTCCCAGGGACTGAAGGTTCCGAAGTTACGGAAGTCGGATGATCGCCGCCCCGAAGCTGATCAACTGCGTGTACCAGGAGCGGGATGAGTACGGTCAGCCCGTCCTTGACGCCGCCGGTCGATCCGGGGAGGTTCACCACCAAGGTGCGGCCGGCGACCCCGGCGACGCCACGGGACAGCGCGGCGGTGGGCACCTTCTCCCGGCCCTGGGCTCGGATCGCCTCGGCAATACCGGGGATTTCGTAGTCCAGCACCTGCCGGGTCGCCTCAGGCGTGCGGTCCGCCGGTGAGATACCGGTGCCTCCGGTCGTGACCACCACGTCGTAGCCGGCCTCGGCTGCCGCCCGCAGCGCCTGACCGACCGGCTCACCGTCCGGGACGACCTGCGGCCCGTCGACCGTGAACCCGAGAGTCTGCAGCGCCGCGACGATCAACGGACCGCCACGGTCCTCGTACACTCCCGCGGCAGCGCGATTGGACGCGGTGACGGCGAGCGCCCGGAGCGCACCGGTCCCAGCGGTCATGACCGTTGCCAGTCGCCGGACTTGCCGCCGGTCTTGTCCTCGACCCGTACGTCGGTGATGACCGCCGACTTGTCCACGGCCTTCACCATGTCGACGACGGTGAGCGCCGCGACACTGACAGCGGTCAGCGCCTCCATCTCCACACCGGTCCGGTCCGTGGTCTTCACCGTGGCAGTGATCTCCACCGCGTCGTCCGCGACAACCAGGTCGACGGTGACACCCGAGACGGCCAGCGGATGGCACAGCGGAATCAGTTCGGGGGTCCGCTTGGCACCCATGATGCCCGCGATCCGCGCCGTGGCAATTGCGTCGCCTTTGGGCATACCGACGCCGCGCAGCAATTCCACGACGTCGGAGCTGACCAGAACGCGCCCGGTCGCACGGGCGGTGCGGGCGGTGACGTCCTTGGCCGACACATCGACCATACGGGCCGCGCCTGCCTCGTCGAGGTGGGTGAGGTGGTGCTGCGCGCTGCTCATCGTTCTCCCGGTACGGTCTCTAGGGCAGACACCGTACCGGCAGCTGCGGCTCCCCGCCCCGGGGCCCCGCGCGCACCGGCGGGAAGCGCGCTAGTCCAACACCACGACGTCGACCTCGCTGCCGGCCTCCAGCGAGGTCACGGCCTCCGGGACGACGATCAGGGCGTTGGCGTGCGCGAGCGCCGCCACAAGGTGGGATCCCGCTCCGCCCACCGCCGTGACAGTGCCTGAGGCCTGGTCGTACCGTCCGCGCAGGAATTGACGTCGTCCTTCCGGCGACTTCTCGACCGGGGTCACGCACGCTGCGCGTACGACGTCCCGGTGCACGGATCCGGCGCCCATCAGGGTGCGGACGGCGGGGCGGACGAAGAGTTCGAAGGAGACGTAGGCACTGACCGGGTTGCCGGGCAGGGCCAGCAGCGGGATGCGCTCGGGACCGATCCGGCCGAAACCCTGCGGCTTGCCCGGCTGCATGGCGAGCCTGCGGAATTCGACCCGCCCAGGACTGCCGCCAGGACCGTCTTCGGCGTCGCCCATTGCGCCGCCGAGCGAAGACAGCGCTTCTTTTACGACGTCATACGCGCCGACACTCACACCGCCGGTCGTGACGATGATGTCGGCGCGGATCATCTGGTCCTCGATGGTGGCGCGCAGCGTTTCGACCTCGTCGATGACGGCGCCGACGCGATAGGCGATGGCTCCGGCGTCACGGGCAGCAGCGGTCAGGGCGAAGCTGTTGGAGTCGTGGATCTGGCCGGGACCGAGTTCTTCGCCCGGCTGCACCAGCTCGCTGCCGGTGGACACCACGACGACCCGCGGGCGCGGCCTGACCGTGACGGAGCCGCGGCCGATGGCCGCCAGCAGGCCGATCTGCGGGGCGCCGAGGACCGTGCCCGCGGCGAGCGCCAGCTCGCCCGCCGCGACGTCGCTGCCACGGGCACGGACGAACTGCCGCTCTTTTGCGGCCTGGTGCACCCGCACCTCACCGCCGGCGCCGGCCGAATCGACGCTGTGCGCGGCCATGGTGGTGGCCGGCCCTCCGCCGGTGCCCCCGTCCGTCCATTCGACGGGGACAACGGCCTCGGCTCCGGGCGGCAGCGGGGCGCCTGTCATGATCCTGGCAGCCTGACCCGGACCGACCGTGGGCAGCACATCGCTGCCTGCGGCCACATCGCCGATCACTTCAAGGACTGCAGGGTGTTCGAGCGTCGCAGCCTTGGTGTCGGCGACACGTACTGCGTAGCCGTCCATGGAGCTGTTCTCGAACGGCGGCAGCGCCACCGGCACAGTGACGTCCTCGACCAGCACACACCCCTGGGCGTCGAGCAATTGCAGCTCGATCGGCTCAAGCGGGCTCAGCTGACCCAGAATGCTGTCCAGGTGTTCAGTGACGGACCACATACGGTCGGCGCCATGACTCACTCTTGCATCTCCTCAGTGACGTACGCACGCAGCCAGGTCCGGAAATCCGGCCCCAGATCGTCACGTTCGCATGCCAGTCGGACAATCGCACGCAGGTAGTCACCTCGATCGCCGGTGTCGTAGCGGCGGCCGGTGAAGACGACGCCATGTACCGGGCCGCCCGTGTCGTCCCGGTGGGAAAGATCACGCAGTGCGTCGGTCAGCTGGATCTCGTCATTGCGGCCGGGGACGACCTTCCGGATGGCGTCGAAGACGGCAGGATCCAGGACGTACCGGCCGATGATCGCGTAACTGGAGGGCGCCTGATCACTGTCGGGCTTCTCCACCAGGTCGGTGACACGTACGACGTCGCTGTCCGCGGTGGGCACTATGGCGGCCGCACCGTAGAGATGGATCTGCTCCGGGGCCACCTCCATCAGCGCGATCACGCTACCGCCGTACTGCTCCTGCACGTCGATCATGCGGGCGAGCAGCCGGTCTCGGGGGTCGATCAGGTCGTCGCCGAGCAGTACGGCGAACGGCTGGTCCCCCACATGTGGTTCCGCGCACAGCACCGCATGGCCCAGGCCTTTGGGGTCGCCCTGGCGCACGTAATGCATGGTGGCCAGGTCGCTCGACTCACGCACCCTCGCGAGCCGCGACTCGTCACCCTTGCGGGTGAGCGCCTCTTCCAGCTCGTAGTTGCGGTCGAAGTGGTCCTCCAGGGGCCGCTTGTTACGACCGGTGATCATCAGCACATCGGACAACTGCGCTGAGACGGCCTCCTCGACCACGTACTGAATCGCCGGCTTGTCCACCACAGGGAGCATCTCCTTGGGTGTCGCCTTTGTCGCCGGCAGGAAGCGGGTGCCGAGACCGGCTGCGGGGATGACAGCCTTGCTGATCCGGGTACGTGTGTGCGTCATGCGCTCCACCATAGCGTTCGTGTATGCGCGGAAGATGCCGTATCTGTGGATCACAGCTGGTATACAGCGGTCGTGGATGGTATGAGCGGGATCCGGACGCAAAAGGCGAAGTTGCGGTCACACATCCTGCGCACAAGGGCCGGGTTGACCGCCGGTGAACGCGAGGCGGCGGCAACGGCCCTGAGGGAGAGGGTACTTGCCCTACTCGAGTGCGCTGACATGGGAGCTGTCGCCGCCTACGTCTCCATGGGCACGGAGCCCGCCACAGGGCCACTCATCGAGGCGGTGCGGAACGCGGGGACCCGCGTGCTGCTGCCCGTCCTGCTGCCGGACAACGACCTGGACTGGGCCGAGTACAGCGGTCCCGACGCCCTGGTACGTACGAGGCGCGGGCTCTTCGAGCCGACCGGCCCACGGCTGGGACCTGACGCGGTCACCCAGGTCGGGCTGGTCCTGCTGCCGGGTCTCGCGGTGGACGCTCACGGCGTGCGCCTGGGCCGCGGCGGCGGCTCGTACGACCGCGCGCTCGACCGCATCCGGCAGGCGGGCACGCGTCCGGCGCTCGTCGTGCTCGTCTACGCGCACGAGGTGGTCGCGTCGGTCCCGAAGGAACCGCACGACCACCTCGTGGACGCCGCACTCACCCCTCAGGGGGTGCACAGTTTTCGCGCTTGACGTTTTCCGTCACAAGGACGCGGCGTTCTGGCCGGGCCGTGTTTTCGCGCACCATGTACGGCGGGTTACGGCGTGAGCGCCATTTTCGCCTTGGCCGCGCCGTCCACCTGATCATCGGAGAAATACCAGGGCAGCAGCTCGTTGTTGGCCCACTTGTCGGTCTGGTCGGTGTAGTGGGCGTTGTACGCGTGACCTGACGCACCGGTGAGGTTGATCCAGCGGGACTTGTCGAAGTCCTGAAGGTTGACGATCATCCGCATGGAGGGCACCCAGACGACGTCGTATCCGCCCGCTGCATTCCAGCCGGTCGCGTCCACCGCCGCCTCTCCCCCGCTGAGCTGCCAGGGGCCCCGGTTGAGCATCCACTTGATCACACCCGGGCCGTCCGTACCGAGCGTCTGGTTCTTCAAGTCGAGCTTGTGCAGCCGGCCCCAGCTCCAGGTGTTTATGTCCTTGCCCAGATTGGCGGTGAGCTCGTAGCGGGCGTCTTTCATGGCCTGCTCGAGCAGCTGGTCGCGGTTGCTGTGGTGCGCCTTGTCCGTGTCCGTGCCGAAGAAGGCAGTGGTGGACATGGTCCACCAGGAGTTGGTGGGGTCGGGGAGGATATTGCGCATCACCTCGAACCACCGGTCACCGCCGTCCGGCTGGGCCTCGGCCGGGTCGCGCTCGCCGCACTCCTGCACGGTGACGACGCCCTTGCCGTCGAGGTTGTCGACCGGTCCGGTCTGACCGACGGGTGGCACTCGCAGGCACTGGCCCTCGGGTCGCAGTTCCTTCGGCAGCTTGTTGCCGAACGCGAGCTTGAGCACATTGCGCCATACCGCGTTGAAATACGCCGCGGGAGCGGAGTCGGCGTCCTGGTTGTAGTCCCAGCCCTCCAGCAGCTTCTGTGCGTCACGCACATAACTGTTCTTGTCGTTGGAGATGTCGACTTTCAGAAGATACGGAACGAGCAGCTTGGCGATCTCGCTGCTGTCGTCGCCCTGCATCGATTGCATGTCGTCCATGGAGACCTTTCCGCCGTCCTTGATCTTGGAGGCGATGAGGTCGTTGATGCGCTGGCTGCGGGTGCCGTATCCCCAATCCTGGGTGAGCAGGAACGGGTACTTGCTCTGGTCGATGACCGCCTGGTTCGCCGTCACAATGTATCCACGCTTCGGGTCGTACTCGTACGGCATGGACTTGAACGGAATGTACTTGCCCCAGTCGTAGTGTGAGTCCCAACCGGGCACGGGATATGTGCCGTCGTTGCCGGCAGGACGGATTGGTACCTGGCCGGGGGCCTGGTAGCCGATGTGATTTTTGGTGTCCGCGTAGATGATGTTCTGGGACGGCACCGCGAAGTCGGCCGCGGCGGCCCGGAACTTGTCGAAGTCCGTCGCCCTGTCCAGTTCGAAGACGGCGTCCATCGTCTTCGAAGGGGACAGCGCCGTCCATTTGAGGGCGACCCCGTATCCGGAGTTGACCCCGCCCGGCGGATCCGTGACGGGCGCGGTCTGTCCCACCTCACGGATCTCGTCACTGCGGTCGGAGATCAGCGGACCGTTGTTGGTCCCCCGCACGGTGATGACCCGGTCCTTGCCGCCGGCGACCTTGATGACCTCCTTGCGAGTCGTGAACGGCTTCTGCTTCCCGTCGCGGAGGTACGTGGTCGCGGTCACCTTCTCCAAGTACAGGTCGGTGACGTCCGCGCCCAGGTTGGTCAGCCCCCAGGCGATGTCCTGGTTGTGCCCGATGACGACACCGGGCATACCCGAGAAGGTGTAGCCGGCCACGTCGTACGGGCAGGCGTCGCTCACTGTGCGGCAGTGCAGACCCATCTGGTACCAGAGCGACGGCAATTGCGGCGCCAAGTGCGGGTCGTTCGCCAGCAGCGGTTTGCCCGTGGTGGTGTAGGCGCCGGACACGACCCACGAGTTGGAGCCGATGCCGCTGCCGGACGGACCGAGCAGCGCCGGCATCTGGTCGATGATCTGCGAGATTCCGGCAAGCTGGCTGTCGACGGTGTTGCTCAGCCCCTGCGGACCGGATGAACCCGCCGGCTTGTATTCGCCGGTGATCGCATCGACCGAGCCCGCTTCGACGATCGGCTGGTTCCGGTCGTAGGGATAGGCGGGGTAGAGCTCCTTGACCTGCGCCTGGCTGAGCCGGCTCGTCATCAGCGCCCGGTCGATTTCGTCCTGCATATTGCCGCGGAGATCCCACGCCATCGCCTTGAGCCAGGCCACCGAGTCAACGGGTGTCCACGCCTCCGGCTTGTAGTTGTTGCTGAACTTCAGCGCCGCGTACTCGACGGAGAGTCCGGCACCGCTGTGGTCGCTGAGGTACGCGTTGACACCGTCGCTGTAAGCCTGCAGGTACTGCTTGGTGGAGGCGTCGAGCTTGTGGTCGTACTCCTCCTGCGCGATGCCGTGCCAGTTGAGAGTGCGCAGGAAGGCGTCCGTCTCGACCTGGCCCTTGCCGAACATTTCCGACAGCCGTCCGGAGGTGAGGTGGCGGCGGACGTCCATCTCGTAGAAGCGGTCCTGCGCCTGGACGTAGCCCTGGGCGCGGAAGAGGTCCTGCGGTGTGTCCGCGTAGATCTGCGGAATGCCGTACGCGTCGCGCTTGACGTCGACCGGCGCGGACAGGCCTGTGAGCTTGAGCGAGCCGGTGGTCTGCGGGAACGAGGCACGCACCGTGCCGACGCTCCAGTACGACCCGTATCCGATGCCCGCCACGAACAGCAGCACGATCGCGATCACGATGAGGCGTACGCGGCGGGATTTCTTCCGTGCGGGCATCGCTGTCCTTCGAGGGGCAGGGCGGACCAGATGATCAAGGTGCTCGTTGTGCAAGGGCAACCATAGGCGCATGCCTTGTGGGCCCCGGACTCGGAGTCGGGCCTGCCATAAGGTGGACCATGCAACGTCAAGAGAGGGTAAAATATTAGACTCGGCAACAAAGTTGAAAGGACCGGGCCCCTGACTGTCCACCACCTGAACGAGATCCTGCTGGTCGGCGCGGCAGTGCTGCTGGTCGCCGTCGTGGCCGTCCGCGTGGCCTCCCGGAGTGGACTGCCCACGCTGCTCATCTACCTCGGCATTGGCGTCGCCATTGGCCAGGACGGTCCGTTCGGCTTCACCTTTGACAACGTCGAACTGACTCAAGTGCTGGGTTATGCCGCTCTTGTGGTCATCCTTGCCGAAGGTGGACTTGGTACGAAATGGCATGAGATCAAACCGGTCATGCCTATCGCCGCCGTTCTGTCGACGGTCGGCGTCCTTGTGAGCGTGTTCATCACCGCGGGCGCGGCACATTACGCGGTGGGACTCGACTGGCGGCAGTCACTGATCATCGGCGCGGTCGTGTCGTCCACCGACGCCGCCGCAGTGTTCTCGGTGCTGCGCAATGTGCCGCTGCCCAAGCGGGTGACCGGCGTCCTCGAGGCCGAGTCCGGGTTCAACGACGCGCCTGTCGTGATCATGGTGGTCGCCTTCTCGGCGAGCGGGCCGATCGATTCGTGGTATCACCTGCTCGGCGAGATCCTCCTTGAGCTGATGATCGGCGCAGCGATCGGGCTCGCGGTGGGCTGGATCGGCGCCTACGGCCTCAAGCACGTCGCCCTGCCGGCCTCCGGCCTCTACCCGATCGCCGTGATGGCCATCGCGGTCGCCGCTTATGCGGCCGGCGCCATGGCGCACGGCTCGGGTTTCCTCGCTGTCTACATCGCCTCGCTGATCCTCGGCAATGCGAAGCTGCCGCACCGACCGGCGACCCGCGGCTTCGCCGAAGGGCTGGGCTGGATCGCACAGATCGGCCTGTTCGTCCTGCTCGGCCTGCTGGTGACACCGCACGAGTTGGGTGACGACGTCATGCCCGCTCTGGTCATCGGACTGTTCCTGACCGTGCTCGCACGGCCCGCGGAGGTCGTGATCAGCGTGGTGCCGTTCCGGATCCCCTGGCGCGAGCAGGCCCTGATGTCGTGGGCGGGGCTGCGCGGCGCGGTACCCATCGTGCTGGCCACGATCCCGATGGTGGCCGGGGTGTCCGAAAGTCGCAGGATCTTCAATATCGTCTTCGTACTGGTGATCTTCTACACCCTTGTCCAGGGCCCGACACTGCCCTGGTTCGCACGGCGGCTGCGCCTCAGCGCGAGCAGCGGCCCCGCGGACCTGGGAATCGAGTCGGCTCCACTCGAACGGCTACGGGGCCATCTGCTCTCCGTCGCCATTCCCGAGGGTTCGCGCATGCACGGCGTCGAAGTCAACGAGCTGCGCCTCCCCACCGGCTCCGCCGTAACCCTCGTCGTGCGCGACGGCGCCAGCTTCGTCCCCCTGCCGGCGACCACCTTGCGGCGCGGCGACGAACTGCTCGTCGTCGCCACCGACCCCGTACGGGACGCCGCGGAGGACCGCCTGCGGGCCGTCGGACGCGGCGGCAAGCTGGCAGGGTGGCTCGGACATCAGGACGGGCGTCAGCAGGCGTGAAGGGCCGCCCGGGCCGCAGCGCAGTGGCTGCGAGGCCACGTACGATGGTGCGGTAATTGTCGAGTGCAACCCCTGTCTGATGCAGAGCCGGCGCGGATCACCGCGCTGAGCGGACGGCTCTCGGCGCAACATCACGGCGTTCAGCCGCGGTCGCGCTACCAGACGGCAGAAAGACCAGGCCGTGGCATCCACGGTGCCCACCTCCCCGTCGCCATCTTCGAAGCATGACGCTGCCCGGACACCGGGCTACCGGCAGTTGCTGCGTACACCCGGCGCATGGGCGTTCGTTCTTCCGGGCTTCGCTGCGCGGCAGCCCTTCGCAATGCTCACGATCAGCATCGTGCTGCTCGTGGAACACACCACCGGCTCCTACGGGACGGCCGGCGCCGTTGCGGCCGTAACGGGGGTGGCCATGGCGGTGTGTGCGCCGCGCGGCGGCCGCCTCGCCGATCGGTTCGGGCAGCGCGCGATCCTTGTCCCCGGCATCGCGTTGCACGCGGCGTCCGTCGGCGCTCTGGTGACACTGGGGCTGGTGCACGCACCCGTCTGGGCACTGTTCGCAGCGGCAGTACCGACCGGGGCGACCGTGCCGCAGATCGGGCCGATGGTGCGGTCCCGCTGGGCGGTCGCCCTGGACGGCTCGTCGACCCGGCCGTCGCCGCTCGCGCAGACCGCGGCGGCCTTCGAGTCGGTGACCGACGAGTTCACGTTCGTCATCGGACCGGTTCTTGCCACGGCACTGTGCGCGGGGGCGCACCCAGCAGCCGGGCTCATTGCGGAGGCGACGCTCACCCTTGCGGGAGGAAGTCTTTTCGCGGCGCAACGAAAGACCGCTCCGGCCCCGCAGCGCACGGCGGCGGACGGCGGCACTCGCCGTGGTTCGGCGATGGCGGTTCCGGGAGTACGTGCGCTGGTGATCGCATTCCTCGGCATAGGCGCTGTCTTCGGCGGCATGCAAGTGTCGATCACCGCCTTCACCGAAGAGGCGGGCCACCCGGGCATCAGCGGCGTGGTGTACGGCACCTTCGCGGCAGGCAACATGCTGGCTGGCGCGGCCTATGGCGCCGTCAGGTGGCAGCGCAGTCCCCGCCGGCGTCTACTGGCGGCGTACTCGGCGCTGACGCTCGCCTGTGTCCCGCTGTGGGCCGTACAGACCCTCCCGGTGCTCGGCGGGCTCGGCCTGGTGGTGGGACTGTGCATCGCACCGACGCTGATCACCGGCTACACCCTGGTCGATGCGCTGGTGCCCGCGGCCACGAGGACCGAGGCCTTCACCTGGTTGACGGGAGCTGTCGCGCTCGGCCAGGCGGCGGCGGTCACCGTCGCGGGTCTGCTGGCCGATCATGCCGGTTCGCATGTCGGCTTCACTGTGCCTCTGACCGGCACAGCTGTAGCGCTCGTGACACTTGCGGGACTGCGCGGGCACCTGGTGCCGGCGCCGCGGAGTGTGGTGGCGGCAGGTGTGATCGGTCACCGTCGGGCGGTCACGGTGGACTGACGCACGGAAATGCTGCACTATTGAGCGTCGTTAGCACTCATTGAGTGAGAGTGCCAGGAGGAGCTAGTGCCGACGTACCAGTACCAGTGCACCGAGTGCGGCGAAGGCCTTGAGGCGGTGCAGAAGTTCAGTGACGATGCACTGACCGTGTGCCCCAACTGCAGCGGACGGCTGCGCAAGGTGTTCTCCGCCGTGGGCGTGGTCTTCAAGGGCTCCGGCTTCTACCGGACCGACAGCCGCGGCTCCTCGTCGAGCAGCGCGCCTGCCGCCAAGGGCAGCGGCAGCTCGGACAGCAAGCCGAGCGAAAGCTCCTCGTCGAGTTCGTCCTCGTCAGGATCCTCCGCCGGCTCGTCGTCCGGCTCATCGTCCACGTCGAGCAGCTCGTCCGCCGCCTGAGGCGCTCGGGAGTGAGCGGCTCCAACCGCGGGATCACACGAACCTCCGCCCTTCGACCGGCGGGGGTTCGTCGCGTTCCCCGCCCGGCTTAAGATGACCGTCATGGTGCAGAGCAGTGGTGCGACACACGAGCGCGCCGAGATCGGCGTGATCGGCGGATCCGGCTTCTACTCATTCCTCGACAATGTGACCGAGGTCACAGTAGACACGCCATACGGGGCCGCCAGCGACTCGCTCTTCATCGGACAGGTGGCGGGCCGGCGAGTGGCGTTCCTACCGCGGCACGGCCGCGACCATCACCTGCCGCCCCACAAGATCAACTACCGCGCCAATCTGTGGGCGCTGCGCGCGGTTGGCGTGCGCCAGATCCTCGGCCCGTGCGCGGTGGGCGGCCTGCGCGCGGAGCACGGCCCCGGCACCCTGCTCGTACCCGACCAGCTCGTGGACCGTACGAAGTCGCGGGCGCAGTCGTACTTCGACGGGGAAGCCAGGGCCGATGGCCGGGTGCCGAACGTCGTGCATGTGACGTTCGCCGATCCCTATTGCCCGGTGGGCCGGAAGGCCGCAGTGGGCACGGCCCGGGCGAGCGGGTGGGAAGCCGTGGACGGCGGGACACTCGTCGTGGTGGAGGGGCCGCGTTTCTCCACCCGGGCGGAATCGCTCTGGCACGCCGCACAGGGCTGGTCGGTGGTCGGTATGACCGGACACCCGGAGGCTGTGCTCGCCCGGGAGCTCAGCCTTTGCTACACCTCCCTGACGCTGGTCACCGATCTGGACGCCGGGGCGGACACAGGTGAAGGCGTCGCCCACGAGGAAGTGCTGGAGGTCTTCGCGGCGAACGTGGGGCGGATGCGGGACGTGCTCTTCGAGCTGATCGGGGCGCTCCCTGCGAACGACGACCGCAAGTGCCTCTGTGTCGAGGCGCTCGGCGGACAGAACCCTGGCATTCCGCTGCCGTAGCCGGGGAGACCTGGTACCGGGACGGCGGGATGATCCCCGGCTCGCATGGCACCTGAGTTGTCCACAGGGCTCCTGGGTTGTCCACAGGCCTCAGCGCCGCTGTCGTCAGCATGCGCGATGGTGGGACTTCGACCGAATGTCCGGTCGCCTCCTTCGCATCCGGCGGTGACTTCTCATGCGTACGTCCACATCGGCCCCGGCCTCTTCGCGCTTCGACATCTCCACGTTCACGCAGCCGACGGCTCCTCCGTCCGGCGCTCAGCGATCAGCGGACCTCACTGCCCCCGAGCCGCACACCCCGCCGCGCTGCACGGTGCCGGCCTTCCCCCCAATCAGGGCCGGGGGACGAGGCGGCCGACACCTGCTGCCCCGGGCGCCACGGCTCAGGCGCGGCCCGCTGACGGTCGGGTTGGCCGTGGCGGCTGCCGCTTGGGCCGTGTCGGCCGCTCATGGATCTCCGCCGGACAAGCCAGTGACCGTGCGCAGCCCGGCTCACGCCCCGGCTGCGGGCCATCACGCCCGTGACGTGGCGGCCGAGCTCGTCCGCGCCCCGGTGCGGATCGCCGACGCAGCCGCGGTGCGGCTGCTGCGGCCCGGTGACCGGGTGGACATTCTGGCGGCGACGCGGGTGGTGGCGTCCGCGGTGCCGGTGGTTGCGATCCCGGAGCAGCCGGACAGCCCGTCTGCCCCTGCCTCACCCGAGGACAACGTGCTGCCGTCCGCCGCTGCGGACGCGGGCGGTACGGACGGGGCGCTGGTCGTCCTGGCCGTACCTCGGCGTGTCGCCGCAGCGCTGTCCGGCGCGGCCGTATCGTCCCCGCTGGCGGTGGCACTGTGCTGAATCACCCTTTCGTGAGCGGCAATTGGACTCAGCGGCCCCGGATTGCCTTCTATGGCGGAACCTTTCATTCCGTCAGACCGGCATCAGGGAAAAGGCACGTCGATGAGCGACGCGGGCAAGCTCAGCCTGCTTGCAGGCTTCAAGGAATTCGTCATGCGGGGGAACGTGATCGACCTGGCGGTCGCGGTCGTCATCGGAGCCACGTTCAGCAACGTCGTGAACTCCGTCGCCAACGGGATCATCAACCCGCTGGTCGGTGCCTTCGGTACGAAGGACCTCACTGGCTATTCGTCCTGTCTCAAGGGTCCGTGTGTGGTCAACGGCAAGGGCGAGGTGACCAGCGGTATCCACAGCCTGTGGGGTTCGGTGGTGAGCGCGACGCCCACCTTCCTGATCACCGCCGCGGTCGTGTACTTCCTCATGGTGCTTCCGGTGGCCCGCTATCTGGCGCGCAGGGCCGCCCGGCAGCAGCCCGTGGAAGTCACGGAGACGATCGCGGAGGCGGAGGTGGAGGAGATCACGCCGCTCCGCGACATCCGCGACGCATTGGTGGCTCCCCGGTCCGGTGGCACGGCCTGATCACAGGCGCCGAGCGGCTTCAGAGGTGGTGCGGCGGCTTCTCGCTCAGGAAGCGCGTGAAGTCGTCGTCCGCCGAGCCGGACGGCGAGTCACCCCAGCCGCGATCGGTGTCGTCGGAGGAGGGGCGGTCGAGCGGGTCGTCGAAGACCAGCCCAGCGGGTACTGGCGTCGCGCCGGACACTACAGGAGGGCCGGAGGGCGACGGCTCGGCGGAGGCGCCCGCCGCGCCCTTTGAGCCGGACCCGGAGCCGCTGCCCGGGCCGCAGCCGACGGGACCTTCCACGGCTGAGGTGCGCTCGGAGTCTGCGGCGGTGTCCATGCGTCAAGGATACGGCGCTGGTCAGCGCCGCCGGTCCGGGCCGGCACCCAAGCGAGTGGGGGCAGATACCCCAAGTGTCCGTTTGACGCAGTCGGACGGATATACCTGGCCTCATGCACGCATCAGAACCGAGACCGCAGACCCTCCCTCCACCCGCTCCAGCGGAGGAGGCGGACGTCGACCGAAGCGACCTCGCGTACCGCCGCTGGCTGAGCGAGGCCGTGGGGAAGGTCCAGGCGGACGCGAACCGGTCCGCCGATACCCATTTGCTGTCCGTGCCGCTTCCGGCGGACTGGGGCATCGACCTCTATCTGAAGGACGAGTCGACCCATCCGACCGGGTCGCTGAAGCACCGCCTGGCCCGTTCGCTGTTCCTGTACGCCCTGTGCAACGGCTGGATCCGCCCGGGGCGGCCGGTGATCGAGGCGTCCAGCGGGTCGACGGCAGTGTCGGAGGCCTATTTCGCCCGGCTGATCGGTGTCCCCTTTGTGGCCGTGATGGCCCGCGGGACCGTACAGGCGAAGGTGGACCTGATCGAGTTCCACGGTGGCAGCTGCCACCTGGTGGACGGCCCGGGCGAGGTGTACGGGGCGGCGACCCGGCTGGCCGCGGAGACGGGCGGCCACTACATGGACCAGTTCACGTACGCGGAGCGAGCGACGGACTGGCGCGGCAACAACAACATCGCCGAGTCGATCTTCCGGCAGCTGGCAGCGGAACGTCATCCGGTGCCGACCTGGATCGTGGCGACCGCGGGGACCGGGGGCACGTCGGCGACCCTCGCCCGGTATGTACGCTATGCGCAGGCGACCACCGGCATCTGCGTGGCGGATCCGGAGAATTCGGCGTTCTTCCCGGGCTGGCGCGATCACGACCCGACGGCCGCCACCGATACGGGCTCCCGGGTCGAAGGGATCGGCCGGCAGCGCGTGGAGCCGAGTTTCGTGCCGGGCGCCATCGACCGCATGATGCGGGTCCCGGACGCGGCGTCGGTCGCGGGCGTGCGGGTCCTTGAACGGCTGCTCGGCCGCCGCGCGGGCGCGTCCACCGGCACCGGCCTGTGGGCAGCGTTCCGCATCATCGCCGAGATGCGCACGCGCGGCGAGCAGGGCAGCGTGGTCGGGCTGCTGTGCGATCCGGGTGAGCGGTATCTGGAGAAGTACTACGCGGACGAGTGGCTCGCGGCCCAGGGGATCGACATCGCACCTTACGTGGCACGCGTCGAGCGCTTTCTCGTCACCGGATCGCTTGCGCCGGTGAGCCCGCAGCGCATCGACTGAACGACCCCGGTGCCAGAGGTGGTCCACCGGGGGCGGACGCATTCCCTCATCGCGGAGGTTGGCGTGTCCCTGCGCACGGGCGCACTCAAGTGATCATACGATCACTTGTGCGAATGCCGCGGTTGCCCGCGGCTTTGTGACGGGGAATCACGGGGATCACACGGGGGAGAGCAGGACACGGCGATGACCGATGCCCGGACGCATGACCCGACGGGCCGCAGCAGCGCGTCGTCGCACGCCCATGCCGTGCTCCTCTCCTGGGGACCGACCGTGCTCTTCGGCATGCTGCTGCCGTGGGTCACCTACCACCAGCTCACCGGTCGCGGGGTGCACGGGGGACCGGCGCTCATGCTGGTGGCGGCATGGCCCGCGCTGGAGATCGGGCTGTATTTCGCGTTGCACCACCGGGCCGACGAGTTCGGGATGCTGATCCTGCTGGCTCTGCTGCTGGCGACGGCCGGCACAGCCGTGGGCACCGGCGGTCGCGCGGTGGGCGTTCGCGCGGATACAGCGCTGGCCGGGCTGACCGGAGTGGCCTTTGCGTTGAGTCTGGCGTTTGGGCGGCCCTTGACTTTCTGGTTCGGCCGAAGGTTCGCAACCGACGGTTCGGCGGCGGCGACAGTCCGGTGGACAGGCCTGTGGACGCGGGATGCGGGCTTTCGGGCCATGCAGCGCCGACTGACCACGGCCTGGGCAACCGGCTGCCTGCTCGTGGCGGGAACGACGGCCGCAGCGCCGCGCCTGCACGGCAGCGACGCGGCGCTTTCGTACGCCTGCTCCGTAGTGGTGATCTCGGCCGTGACGGCCTACACGGTACGAGCCGGGAGGACGTGGGCCGAGGCGCGTCAAACGCCGGCCGCGCCGAGCAGCGCACCCACCGCGTAGGTGACGGCCATAGCGATTGCGCCGCCGGCCATGTTGCGCAGGACGGCGGGGCGTACGGGAGCGTTGCCCAGGCGGGCGCTGATCCAGCCGCATGCACTCAGGGCGGCCAGCACCGACAGCACCGTGACCCCGAGTCGCCAGTCCCGCGGCGGCAGCACGATCGCCAGCAACGGCAGCAGCGCGCCGACGGTGAAGGAGATGAAGCTGGCCCAGGCGGCGTGCCAGGGGTTGGCGAGTTCATCGGGGTCGATGCCGAGTTCGACGCGGGCGTGGGCGCCGAGCGCGTCGCGGGCGGTCATTTGCTCGGCGACCTCACGGGCGAGGTCGTGGCTGATGCCGCGCTCTTCCAGCAGGCCGGTGAGTTCATCCAGCTCGGCCTGCGGGGTGGTGGCGAGCTCTTCGCGTTCCAGAGCGAGTGCGGCCTGCTCGGAGTCCCGCTGGGTGCTCACCGACACGTACTCGCCCGCCGCCATCGACAGCGACCCCGCCATCAGGCCGGCCAGCCCCGCGGTCAGAAGAGCGGCTCGCGAGTCGGTAGCGCCCGCGACGCCCACGACCAGGCCGGCGGTGGAGACGATGCCGTCGTTGGCGCCGAGGACGGCGGCGCGCAGCCAGTTCAGCCGGGTGCTCAGTCCTGCGTGGTGCGGCTCGTCCGGATGCGGCCTGGAGCCGCCCCCTTCCGCGGCGCCGGCGCTGTCGTCAGTCATGCCACGAAGGGTCTCACCCCGCTGTCCGCCGAGGAGGAGCGGCACCCGTAAGGCGAGTGAACGGGGGGGCGGACAGGCCGAACCCCGGCGCGGGGGGGATGCACCGGGGTCCGGGTCTGTGGGGCCGGTCCGCGTGTGCGGGCCGACGTTGCGGTGGTGTCAGGCGGCTTCGTAGTCCAGGCCGGTCGCGCGGGCCATCCGCTTGAGGTCGGCGAGGGCGTGCTTCTCGATCTGCCGGATGCGCTCACGGGTGAGGCCGTGTTCCTTGCCGACCTCGGTGAGGGTGCGCTCACGGCCGTCCACGATGCCGTAGCGGGCGCGGATGATGGATGCGGTGCGGTCGTCGAGCCGGTCGATCAGGCCGTCCAACTCCTCGCGGCGCAGCATCACCAGCACCGAGTCCTCGGGCGACGGCGCGGCGCCGTCCTCGACCAGGTCGCCGAATTCGGTCTCGCCCTCGGCGTCTACGGACATATTCAACGATACCGGGTCACGTGCCCAGTCCAGAACGTCCGAAACCCGCTCCGGCGTGGAGGCCAGCTCGGTGGCGATCTCGGCGGGCTCGGCGTCACGGCCGTGCTCACGGTTGAATTCCCGCTGCACACGGCGGATCCGGCCCAGTTCCTCGACCAGGTGCACCGGCAGCCTGATGGTGCGGGACTGGTCCGCAATGGACCGGGTGATGGCCTGGCGGATCCACCAGGTCGCGTAGGTGGAGAACTTGAAGCCCTTGGCGTAGTCGAACTTCTCGACGGCGCGGACCAGGCCGGCGTTCCCCTCCTGGATCAGATCGAGCAGCGGAAGGCCGCTGCGCGGGTACCGGCGGGCCACGGCCACGACGAGCCGCAGGTTGGAACGGATGAAGATGTCCTTGGCGCGCTCACCTGCGGCCACCAGGGCCTCGAGCTCTTCGCGCCCGATGTCGCCGCCCGCACCTGCGGGCAGGTCCGGGTCAGCTGCGAGGATGCGCTCGGCGTACACGCCTGCTTCGATGTCACGGGACAGCTCCACCTCGCGGGCGGCGTCGAGCAGCGGCGTACGCGCGATCTCGTCCAGGTACATGCCGACGAGGTCGCGGTCGGCTACTTCCCCGCCTGCGGCGCGAACGCTGCTGGTCCCGCCTGCGTGACGACGGGCGACGGCACGGGTTGCCATGCGTGCTCCCTTAACGAAGGTGCGGTCGGTCTCGGTCGGACCGGGTTGTGGTCACAACCGGTGTCGCGGTGCTACTGCACCAGCCGTTGCGGCTGCCGTAGCGCTGCGGCTCTGTTGTGCGCTTGCCCCATCCGCTTGGGATAACGACTGGAATCCGGACACAATTCCCATGTCGTCACCTGTTTTTTATGATCATGCAGTACCCTGTCCCGCCGCATTGAAAGGTCATGGCATGCCGCAGCGTACGGACGTCCAGGTCAGAGCAGGTGCGGAGAAGGATCTGGCGGCGCTCACCGAGATTTACAACCACTACATTTGTGAGACCCCGATCACTTTCGACGTCACCCCGTTCACCCCCGAGGAGCGCCGCCCCTGGTTGCTCTCCCACCCGGAAGACGGCCCACACCGCCTCTTGGTTGCCCGGTCGGCCGGCGACGGGCGCATCCTGGGCTACGCGACCAGCAGTCCGTTCCGCCCCAAGGCGGCCTATGCGACGTCCGTGGAGACCAGCGTCTATCTCGCACCGGACGCGGGAGGGCGCGGTATCGGCACCCGGCTCTACACGGCACTGTTCGAGGCACTGGCCGACCAGGACGTGCACCGTGCATACGCGGGCGTGACGCTGCCGAACGAGGCGTCGATACGCATCCACCGCCGTTTCGGCTTCCAACAGATCGGCGTGTACGAGGAGGTCGGCAGGAAGTTCGGCGCCTACCACGATGTGGCGTGGCTGGAGAAACGGCTGAGCTAAGGGATATGGCCCGACAGGCGTCGCAATGGGCAGAGGTATTTGAAGATTCAATCAGGCGGCGCTACCGTCGTCCCGTACGCTTGAACATTCAAGGAGGGTGCGCCATGACCGCAGCTGCCCCGGAGCGCATGCCCGCGCTCTACCTCTCGCACGGCGCCCCGCCGCTCGCGGACGATCCCCTGTGGCCGGGTCAACTCGCCGCATGGGCGGCCGGACTGCCGCGGCCCAAGGCAGTGCTGATCATCTCGGCGCACTGGGAGGACGCCCCGCTGGCGATCGGCGCCACGACGACGGTGCCGCTGGTGTACGACTTCTGGGGCTTTCCCGAGCACTACTACCGGGTGACGTATCCGGCGCCCGGCGCACCCGCGCTGGCCGCGAACGTACGCAAGTTGCTGCGCCGGGCCGGCAGCCCGGTGCAGGACGTACCGGACCGCGGTCTCGACCACGGGGCGTACGTACCGCTGGTGGAGATGTTCCCCGACGCCGACATCCCGGTGCTGCAGGTGTCGATGCCGACCCTGGACCCGGCCGGGCTGCTCGACATCGGCCGCCGCCTCGCGCCGCTGCGCGACGAGGGCGTGCTGATCGTCGGCAGCGGCTTCTTCACCCACAATCTCGCCGCTCTGCGTCATGCGGGTCCGCAGCCGCCGACATGGTCGGCGGAATTCGACGACTGGGGGCAGCGGGCGCTGGACGCGCAGGACATCGACGCGCTGCTGGATTTCGAGCACACCTCGCCCGCCGGGCGGCTGGCGCATCCGCGAACCGAGCACTTCGCCCCGCTGTTCGTTACGCTCGGCGCCGCCGAGTCCGATCTCGGCAGGCAGCGCAGCATCATCGACGGATTCTGGATGGGCCTCGCGAAGCGCTCCGTCCAACTCGGCTGAACAGGAAGACACCTCACCCCATGCCCCTGCAGAAACGACGCATCGCGATCGGCGTGGCCGTCCTGGCCGGCGCTGTGACCATGGCCGCATGCGGCTCCGACGACAAGAAGGACCCGGCCGGCATTCCGAGCGCCACCGGCGACGACAAGCCCGCCGCGTCGTCGGTGAGCTGGCCCGCGCCCGCCGACGCCAGCGCACGGGTGAAGGCGGCCGGGCTGCCGATGCTCGGGCAGGAGGGCCAGGTGCTGCACATCCACAGCCACCTGGACGTGTTCGTGGATGGCAAGGCGGTGACCGTTCCCGCCGACATCGGCATCGACATCCCCAAGCAGCAGATCAGCCCGCTGCACACGCACGACACGTCGGGCGTCGTGCACATCGAGTCGCCGGTGCAGGCCGAGTTCGACCTCGGGCAGTTCATGACCGAGTGGAGCGTGCCGATCAGCAGCGACGTACTCGGCACGTTCAAGACCGGTGGCGGCAAGGAACTGCACGTCTACGTCAACGGCAAGGAGCAGACCGGGAATCCCGCGGCGATCAAGCTGGGCGCGCACGAGGAGATAGCAGTCGTCTACGGTGCGCCGGCGGACAAAGTACAGGTGCCGTCGACGTATGCGTGGCCGGAGGGTTTGTAGGATAAGCCGCCCGCGAGGTCACCGCTGCGCGCGTCCGTATCTCCGTACGAGCATTGATACGACCAACGGCAGGTCCCCACCCTTCCGAGTGAACGGAAGCGGCGGGACCTGCCGTTGGTACGACGACCGGGCGGTCAGTACGACCGGTAGGTCAGTGTGCGATGACCGGGATCGCGAAGTCCTCGACCGAGGTGTCGCCGTCGACGCGCTCCGGGCCGCTCTGGACACCGGCGTCGACCAGGACGAAGGCGAGCACCGAGGCGAGCGCCAGGATTCCCGTCGCCCAGTAGATGGCGACGGAGTAGCCGTGCACCGCGGCCTGGTTGATGAACAGCTGCTGCTTGAGGTCGGCCTTCGAGGTGAGGTGCGAGGACACCCACGTCGCCGACGCGCTGGTGGCCAGCGTGTTCAGCAGGGCGGTGCCGATGGAACCGCCGACCTGCTGCGAGGTGTTGACCATGGCGGAGGCGACACCGGCGTCCTCCGGCCGCACCCCGTGGGTGGCCAGACTCATCGCCGGCATGAAAGCCGTGCCCATGCCGAGGCCCATCAGGATCAGGCCCGGGAGCAGCACCGCCGCGTAGGACGAGTCCACCTTGATCTGCGCCAGGATCAGCATGCCGACAGCGGCGACCAGGAAACCGGGAGCCATCAGCAGCCGCGGGCGGACCCGCAGCATCAGCCGGGTGCCGATCTGGGTGGAGCCGACGATCATGCCGCCGACCATGGGCAGGAAGGCGAAGCCCGACTTGATCGCCGAGTAGCCCATCACCTGCTGCAGGTAGTAGGTCAGGAACAGGAACAGGCCGAACATGCCGATGATGGCCAGGCCCAGCGACAGGTAGACACCGCCGCGGTTGCGGTCGGTGACGACGCGCAGCGGCAGCAGCGGCGCCTTGACACGGCCCTCGACGACCACGAAAGCCACCAGCAGGACCGCGGAGGCCACGAACAGGCCGAGGGTGACGCTCGCCGTCCAGCCGTCGGTCTCGGCGCGGCTGAAGCCGTACACGAGGGAGACGAGGCCGGTGCTGGCCAGGATCACGCCGGGAATATCCAGGCGGTTGCGGTTGTGGCCCTCGGCGGGCTCGCGGATGACCGTGATCGCACCGATGACGGCGACGACAGCGAAGAGGATGTTCACGAAAAGCGCCCAGCGCCAGTTCAGCGCCTGGGTGAGCACGCCGCCGAGGATCAGGCCGACGGCAGCGCCGGCGCCGGCGATGGCGCCGTAGATGCCGAAGGCCTTGGCGCGCTCCTTGGCGTCGGTGAACATCACCGCGAGCAGCGACAGCGCGGCGGGCGCGAGGAGGGCTCCGAAGACGCCCTGGAGGGCGCGGGCGCCCAGCAGCATGGAGGTATTGACCGCGGCGCCGCCAACTGCGGAGGCGGCGGCGAAACCGAGCAGGCCGACGATGAAGGTGTTCCTGCGTCCCCACAGGTCGGACACCCGGCCGCCGAAGAGCAGCAGGCCACCGAAGGCAAGGGTGTAAGCGGTGATGACCCACTGCTTGTTGCCGTCGGAGATCCCGAGGTCGGCCTGGGCGGACGGCAGTGCAATGTTCACGACGGTCGCGTCGAGCACGACCATCAACTGGGCTATCGCGATGAAACTCAGCGCTGTCCAGCGCTTCGGATCCGGCAGACGTGTTTCAGGCATTACTGGTCTCACTATGGGGTGCGGAGTGACAGGACGTGGGGACGTGTGTCGGCGAATGGTCCGGCGCCGCATTGCCGCGGCGGATCGGGGGTCAGGGATCCTGGCCGGCCTTCGGGTGCGGGATCCGGCTCTGCTCAGGCAGGACGAGCGGCCGACTCGGGCTGCGCAAGTCCACGGACACGGCGAACTTGGTTACGCTATAACCCGACTGATGTGCTTTGCGAATGGTTTATGACTGACGGGCTTGCAGATCCTCCAGAGTCGCGGCATTCCCGGCGAGCACCGAGCGCGCGGGCGCGCGCAGGCCGTCAAGGAACAGTTGCAGGTGACGATGGACGAAACGGTCGAAGCCCGCGCAGCAGGTGCCCGGAAGCGGCCGGGTGAGCTGGGTCACGGCCACCATCAGGTCACCGACGGCGATGTCGGTGCGCAGCTGGCCCGCACCCTGGGCGCGTTCCATGATGGCGCCGATCGATCGTTGCATCTGCTCGATCTGGCTGACGACCGCGGGGTCCTGGCGGTCGAAAACGTCGGAGAGCAGAGGGCACAGGGCGCCGATCCGCTCATCCGCCGCCTCGAAGACAAAACGGCTGAGCGCGGCGAACGCGTCCGGCTCCTGCACCAGTGCGTCCTCGGCTCGTTTCACTGTACGGGCCATCACTGACAACGTGACCTGACGGATCAGTTCCGTACGGTCGCTGAAGTGCCGGTAGAGCGTGGCATTGCCCACGCCCGCCCTGCGCGCCACTTCGTCGAGCGGGACGTCGGGGCCGAGTTCGACGATCGCCTCACGGGCCGCGGCGACGATGCGCTCCCGGTTCCGGGTGGCGTCCGCGCGCAGTCGCACGGCGCGCTGCGGAGCGGCGGTGTCCATGTCGAGCGGCACGGGCGGACTCCCTCCGGTCGTGTGAGGCGGGTCGGACTGGGCGTGACCCGGAAACGGAAGATGCATCCCCGCTTTCGAGTCACAAGAATAAACGGGGACCCGTTCCCCGGATATTTCGGGGTGCGTGCGTGTCCTGCGTCACAATTCCCGCAGGCGCCACGGTGCGGTCGGCAAGACGACGCAGGGCGGCAGTTTATTGAAGCTTCAAGAAGTGCACGTACCATGAACACCATGACATGGCTGACCGAAGACGAGCAGACGACCTGGCGGGCGTTCGTGCACGCCACGACGCTGCTCGAAGACCATCTCGACCGTCAGCTGCAGCGTGACGCCGGTATGCCGCACATGTACTACGCGCTGCTCAGCACGCTCTCCGAGACACCCGGCCGCAAGATGCGGATGACCGAACTCGCCGAACAGGCAAAGATCACCCGGTCCCGGCTGTCGCACGCCGTCGCACGACTTGAGGGCAACGGCTGGGTGCGGCGGGAGAACTGCCCCACCGACCGGCGCGGCCAAGTGTGCGTACTGACCGACGCGGGCTATGCGGAGCTGGTGCGCACCGCGCCCGGCCATGTCGCCGCCGTACGTGCCGCGATCTTCGACCGGATCACCCCCGAGCAGTGCCGGCGGCTCGGGGAGATCTCGCGGATCATCGCCGAGGGCCTGCACCAGCCGGACGGCGCGGACGTGCCCTGGCTGCGCTGAAGGTTGCGCGGCGCAGTCAATACGACGCCGCGGAAGTCACCTGCGCGGCTGAGCGCACGGCCGGCGTCCGACGCTCACTGCGCTGGCGGCTGTACGCGTCCGGAACGTGCCAGCCACCGGCCCTCGTGCCGGCTCACCTCGATCGGCCGGCCGAAGCACCGCGTCATCCATGTACCGGTGAGCACCTGCTCCGCGGGGCCCGAGGTCAGGACCCGGCCCTCCTTGAGCAGCAGGACGTGGCCGATCGCCGGTGACAGCTCCTCCAGGTGGTGGGTGACGGTGACGGTGGCCAGTGCCGTCCTGGTCGTCGCGAGGCGGTGCAGGGCATCGATCAGGTCCTCGCGCGAGGGGAGGTCGAGAGCGTTGAACGGCTCGTCGAGCAGCAGCAGCGAGGGGTCGGCCATCAGTGCCCGCGCCACCAGGATGCGGGCACGCTGACCGCCGGAGCAGACGCCGTAGGCACGCTCGGCGAGGTCCTTGATCTCCAACTCCGCGAGGAGCGCGTCCCCGCGGTCGCGCACCGCGCTGTCGTACTTCCGCCACAGCGGCTGCACGGTGCCGGTGTGACCAGTGAGGACGACAGTGCGCGCCGTCGCGTCGAGCGGGACCTTCTGTGCGGAGGAGACCAGGCCGATGTGCGCGCGCAGTTCGCGCATGTCGACTCGGCCCAGGCGGTGGCCGAGAACGTCGACCGTGCCGGTGGTCGGGTGCATCAGGGCGCCGATCAGGCGCAGGACCGTGGTCTTTCCCGCGCCGTTCGCGCCGAGCAGCGCCCAGTGCTGGCCCGCCCGCACGGTCCAGTTGATGTCGTCGAGGATGACCTGGCCAGTGGTGTAGCGGCGCACACTCACGGCGTCCAGTACGGCGACCGCGGTCGGCGCGGCACCTGTCGCATCGGCTGTCATGGCCGAACGGTAGCTGTATGCAGCAGCTTTATGACGGCGCCTTCCGCCATATGGATACGCCGTCGGCACCGCCCGTCACAAGGCGGCCGGGGAAGGGCTCTCGTCCGGCGCGGCCTCGGCGACTCGCGGCGGTCCCGGCCGGAACAGCAGGAAGGTGACCACGAAGCCGAAGGCGAAGAACCCGGCCGACCACCAATAGGCGGTGGCATAGCTGTGCAGTTGCGCCTGCCCCGCCGCGGCCGGCGTCGGGCGGCGGCCGGACAGGTAGTGGGCGGCCGCACTCGTGGCAAGGGTGTTGAGCAGTGAGGTGCCGACGGAGCCGCCGACCTGTTGGCTGGTGTTCACCATGGCCGAGGCGACACCGGCGTCGTTCGGCTCGACACCTGCGGTGGCGAGGTTCATTGCCGTGGCGAAGATCAGACCGAGGCCCAGGCCCAGAAGGAGCAGCGGCGGCATCACGTGCGCCACATAGGTGCTGTTGCCGTCCAGCGCGGTCATCCACGCCATGGCGCCGCCGGCCAGCAGCATGCCGGTGGGCACGATCGGTTTGGCGCCGAATTTCGGCACCAGCACGTTGGTCGTCGTCACCGATGTGATCACCAGCAGCGCCACCATGGGCAGGAAGGCGAGGCCGGTCTTGATCGGCGAGTACAGCAGCGTGCGCTGCAGGTAATAGGTCAGGAAGAGGAACACACCGAACATGCCCGCGCCGGACAGGAACATCGCAATGAACGACGCACCGCGGTCCCGGTCGGCGACCACCCGCATCGGCAGCAGGGGGTGCTGGGCACGCCGCTGCCACCACACGAACGCCACCAGCAGGACCGCCCCGGCCAGCAGGAAGCCCCACGTGCTGGTGGCGCCCCACTGGTGCCGCTGGGCATTGGAGAAGCCGTAGACGATGCAGAAGAGGCCGCCGGAGACGAGGAGCGTGCCGGGGATGTCCAGGTGTGCGCGCCCGGGCGAGGTGCCGGAGCGCAGCAGCCGCATACCCCCGAGGAAGGCGATGACGGCGAAGAGCATGTTGACGTACAGGCACCAGCGCCAGTCGAGGTATTCGGTGAGGATGCCGCCGAGCAGCAGTCCGACCGCGGCGCCGGCGCCGGCGATGGCGCCGTAGATACCGAAGGCCTTGGCACGTTCCTTGGAGTCGGTGAACGTCGTGGTCAGCAGTGACAGCGCAGCGGGGGCGAGGACGGCGCCGAAGGCGCCCTGCAGGGCGCGGGCCATCACCAGGATCTCGAAGCTCGGCGCCGCGCCGCCGATCGCCGACGCCAGGGCGAAGCCGACCAGGCCGATCAGGAAGATCCTCTTGCGGCCGACGAGGTCGGCGAGCCGACCGCCGAACAGCAGCAGTGAGCCGAAAGCCAGCGCATATGCGGTGATGACCCACTGGCGGTCGCCGTTGCTGAAGCCGAGGGCCTGCTGGGCGGAGGGCAGCGCGATGTTCACGATGGTCGCGTCCAGTACGACCATCAGCTGCGCGAGCCCGATCACGCACAGCACCCACCAGCGGTGCGCGGGAGGTTCGGAGAAGTCGTCCTGTCCGGGCGGCCGACCGGGTGCGCCGGCCCGGCCGGAGGCTGATGTCTCGGAGGAGCTTCGGGCCATGGCGTGAGTCTCCTTTGCGCTGACGCGCGTCCCCCCGGAATTTCCACGCTAGGTGCAGCCCGGCGACCCCGCCACGCGGGGCCGCGGCCCGGTGGGCGAGCAGCCGGCCCGGACGGCTCAGGGCAGGGAATCCACCGCGACCGCCATCGGAAGACCGTCCCTGGTGGCGATGACGGCCACGGAGTGTGGTGCTGCACCTGCACACCCATCACTACCGCAGCGTCGAACCGGCTAACGCACCTCACCCGTTCGGCGTGACCCGATGAGCGGACCGCGGTCAGCCGGTGTAGTCCGCGGCCACCCGGGAGGGTGAGTGTCGCCGACACCCGTACGCAGCAGTTGCGCGCGCGGGTGCGGCCGCGGAGCCGTTGGCTGACGGGGAGGCAGAGGCCGCGACCCCCGGCCCGGCGGTGAGGGAGTACGCATATGGCGACAAGCGCTGACGGGCCAGCCGGAGGCGTTCCCGGCTCGGGCGACGGGCCCATCAGCGCCGACGAACGCTCCGAGTTGCTTGCGCTGCGCAAACGTTTCCCGGCGCAACGACGGTGGCGGGCCGCCCTGTCCGCGCTGCTGATCACACTGGCCGCGGTGCTCGCCCCGCTCAGCGCCGTCGCCGTGTGGGTGACCGACGAGATGGCCGACACCGGCCGGTATGTCGCGACGGTCGCTCCGCTCGCCCGGGACCCCGACGTCAGGGACGCGGTGACCGATCGGGTGACCGACGCCGCCATGGCGAAGATCGACCTCGACTCGCTGCTGTCCGACGTGACTCCCCGCGACCGGCCACTGCTGGAGGACGCCCTCGGCAGTCTGCGCGGGCCGATCACCGGCGGTATCAGGGATGTCATACGGCAGGCGGTGGCGAGCTTCGTGGCGAGCGACGCCTTCGCGTCGCTCTGGGAGAAGCTGAACCGTCAGGCGCATGCGGCGTTCACCGGCGCGCTGACGGGCGACAGCGACTCGGCAGTGCGGGTGCGGGGCGACGCTGTCGTGCTCGACCTTGCGCCGGTCGTCGCGCAGGTGAAGCAGCGGCTGCTGGACAGCGGCCTGAGCGCCGCGTCGCTCATCCCGGAGGTGCGAACCGACTTCACCCTTGTGAAGTCGCGGGATGTGCAGAAGGTGCGGACCGGCTTCCGGGCGCTGCAGATCGCCGGAAACTGGCTGCCGGTCGTCACGGTGGTCCTGGCGGTCGGCGGTGTACTGCTCGCCGCGCGCCGGCGCCGCGCCCTGGCCGCGGCGGCACTGGGCATTGCCGCGGGTATGGCGGTGCTCGGGATCGGGCTCGCGGTCTTCCGCGTCCGCTATCTGGATCATCTGCCCGCAGAATTGGATGATGCGGCCGCTGGTGCGATCTATGACCAGATCGTGCGTTTTCTGCGGGTGACTGTGCGGATGATGATCGCACTGGGGGCTGTGGTCGCGGCCGGGGCGTGGCTGAGCGGTACGGGGCGCTGGGCGGTGCGGGTCACGACCGCGTGGGAGACGGCGATCGCCGCGGTACGGCAGGCCATCGGGGTCACGACGACCGGGCCGGTCGGGCTGTGGGTGCACCGCTACCGCCGCGCACTGCGGTGGGTGGTCGTCGCGGGCGCGGCGTTCGCACTGCTGCTGTGGCCCTATCCGACCGGCCTGGTCGTCATCTGGATCTCGGTTGTCGCGCTCGCCGCGCTCGCGGTCGTCGAATTCCTCGACGACCGGCGTCAACCGGGTGCCGCGGGGGTGGGTTCGGCGTAGCCGCGTCCCCGCAACTCAGTCTTTCGGGGTCAGGGCGGCGAGTTGCCGGTCGAACGGAATGAACGTTTCCTCCGGCTCCGGGCGGGACGCGGGACGGGCGGCGATCTGAGCAGCGAGTTCGGCGGCGGCGCGCTCGATACGCGTCGCAAGGGTGTCGTCGCCCGCGGCGCCCCAGTCCTCGGTCGCCGCGTACACCGCAGTCGGCATGACGACCGCCCTGAGGTAGCTGAAGAGCGGGCGCATGGCGTGTTCCAGAACCAGGGAGTGGCGGGCGGTGCCGCCGGTCGCCGCGATCAGGACCGGAGTGCCCGCCAGAGCGTCCTTGTCGACAATGTCGAAGAAGGACTTGAACAGGCCGCTATAGGAGCCCGTGAAGACCGGGGTGACCGCGATCAGGCCGTCGGCGGAGGTGGTGGCGTCGACGGCGTCTCGCAGCTGCGGGCCGGGGAAGCCGGTGACCATGTTCTGGGCGATGTCGTTGGCGAGGTCGCGCAGCTCGACGACCCTGACCTCGACATCGTCGAAGGCGCCGGGACTGTCGACATTGCTGTCCGTGACCTGCCGCCGCGTCGCGGCGGCCAGGCGGTCGGCGAGCAGCCGGGTCGAGGAGGGCCGGCCGAGGCCCGCGGTGATCACGACAAGGCGCTTGGTCATGCGTCGACCTCCTGGGCGTCGCGCCGCGCGAGCAGCGTCTGGTGGGTGGGGCCTTCCGGCACGTGCGCCGGGCGGCCCTTGGCGAATTCGCGGCGCAGTACGGGGACGACCTCCTCGCCGAGCAGGTCGAGCTGTTCCAGCACAGTGCTGAGCGGCAGCCCCGCGTGGTCCATCAGGAACAGCTGCCGCTGGTAGTCGCCGAAGGACTCGCGGAAGGTCAGCGTCTTGTCGATGACCTCCTGCGGCGAGCCGACGGTCAGCGGCGTCTGTTCGGTGAAGTCCTCCAGGGACGGGCCGTGGCCGTAGACCGGCGCATTGTCGAAATACGGCCGGAATTCGCGCACCGCGTCCTGCGAGTTCTTTCGCATGAACACCTGACCGCCCAGTCCGACGATCGCCTGATCGGGCGAGCCGTGCCCGTAGTGCGCATAGCGTTCGCGGTACAACCCGATGAGCTTCTTGAAGTGCTCCTTCGGCCAGAAGATGTTGTTGGCGAAGAAGCCGTCGCCGTAGTACGCGGCCTGTTCGGCGATCTCCGGGCTGCGGATGGAGCCGTGCCAGACGAAGGGCGGAACTCCGTCGAGCGGGCGCGGGGTGGAGGTGAAGGACTGCAGCGGTGTGCGGAACTTCCCGGCCCAGTCGACCGCGTCCTCCCGCCACAGTTTGTGCAGCAGGGCGTAGTTCTCGACGGCGAGCGGTATGCCCTGCCGGATGTCCTTGCCGAACCACGGGTAGACCGGACCGGTATTGCCGCGGCCCATCATCAGGTCGACACGGCCGTCCGCCAGGTGCTGGAGCATCGCGAAGTCCTCCGCGATCTTGACCGGGTCGTTGGTGGTGATAAGCGTGGTGGACGTCGAGAGGATCAGACGATCGGTGCGCGCCGCGATGTAGCCGAGCATGGTGGTCGGCGAGGACGGCACGAACGGCGGGTTGTGGTGCTCACCCGTGGCGAACACGTCGAGCCCGACCTCCTCGGCCTTCTGCGCGATGGTGACCATCGCCTTGATCCGCTCGTGCTCGCTCGGCGTCCGTCCGTTCGTCGGGTCCGTGGTGACGTCGCCGACTGTGAAGATCCCGAACTGCATCTCACCCACCGTCCAATTGGTTGATTGTTCAACCACTCGAACAGAAAGGTGTCCCCGCCTATTCCCGGACGCGGCTCACCTGCCCGTTCCCGCCTCATCGGGCGGCGGCTCCGGTGCCGCGTCCGGGATGACTCGCGGGGGCACGGAGCCCGGGGCATGGAAGGTGACGGCGCCGAAGTTCTGGCCCTGTATCACCGGCCCGTGCTGGACGCCACCGCCGATGATGTTGTGCACGGTGACCGTCGTCCCGCGAGAGGCCGCCGGGTCCAGTTCCGCGAGCAGCAGGCGCAGCTCGTCCGCAGCCGCGGGGTCCGCCCGGAGCGTACGGCGCAGCCGCGCTCGCCACTCGGCCTCGACGTCGTCCGCCGCCCCGGCCGCGGACAGCTCCTGCCGGGACAGTTCCAGCTCCGCGTCCACCGGCCCGGCCTCGCCGCTGCGGGCGAAGAAACGCGCCAGCCGGCCGCGTACCTGGGTCCAGGCGTCCGAGGCCATCAGTCCGACCAGCGTGGTCGCCCCCGATGCCGCCAGCGCCGTCAACTCCGCATCCACCGCGCCCCCCTTCACGCCCACGGGCCGTACCGCCTGCGCATCGCCCCACGGTAGAGCCAACGGGCCGGCAGCGCGGGCGCACGGCATCTGTTCCGGCCCGCAGACCCCCGGCACCTCCGCGCCACCCGTCCCCCATCCGCTACCCTGTCCTTGGCCACCGTTCAGCGGCAGGCCAGGCTCCTTGCCAACGGCCGGGCGGTGCCTGCTCGCAGGTGCTCGTCCAGGTTTTTTGCAAGCCCGGCCCCAGTAGCTCAGGGGATAGAGCACGGCTCTCCTAAAGCCGGTGTCGCAGGTTCGAATCCTGCCTGGGGCACGTAGACCTTCCTGTGTGTGCCCGCCGGGCGGCGCGGATTGCGATCCGGCGCGGTCGGTGGGACGGGCGGAAGAGGTGCGGGAGGCGTGGCTCACAGGGCAGGCCGCAGACCGCCGCCGTCGCCGCTGGCGCAGCGCGCGGGGGTGGATGCCGTACGGCTGAGGCTGCCCGGGGACGGGGCGGGGCGCTGGACGACCGTTCGTGAACATCTGCTTGAGCGCTACGGTTCCGCGATCGGCGCCGACCGGGTGGAGGCGATGCTCGCCGAGGGGCGGTTCGTCACCGCGGACGGGCCGGTCGGCGTGACGACGACGTACGAGCCGGGCGGCTGGGTCTGGTTCCACCGCGACTGCGCGCCCGAGGCCGAGGTGCCGTACCCGGTGGACGTCGTACACCGCGACGAGCGCATCGTCGTCGCCGACAAGCCGCACTTCCTCGCCACCACGCCGCGCGGCCGGCACATCACGCAGACCGCCCTGACCCGGCTGCGGCGCGATCTCGGCCTGCCGCTGCTCTCCCCCGCCCACCGGCTGGACCGGCTGACCGCGGGGCTGGTGCTCTTCGTCGTGCGGCCCGAGGACCGCGGCGCCTACCAGACGCTCTTCCGCGACCGGCGGGTCCGCAAGGAGTACGAGGGCGCCGCCCGATACGACCCGGCGCTGCGGCTGCCGCTGACCGTACGCAGCCGGATCGTCAAGGAACGCGGGCGGATCGCGGCCGAGGAGCGGGCGGACGGGCCGCCGAACGCCGAGAGCCGAGTCGAGCTGCTCGCCCAACGCGGCGGGCTGGGCCGCTACCTGCTGCTGCCCGCGACCGGGCGCACCCATCAGCTGCGGCTGCACATGAACAGCCTGGGACTGCCGCTGCTGCACGACCCCGTCTATCCCCTGCTGCTGCCGGAGACCGCTGCGGACGACTGGTCGCGGCCGCTGCAACTGCTCGCGCGGGCGCTGGAATTCACCGACCCGCTGACCGGTCGGGCGGTCCGCTTCGAGAGCCGGCGGCGGCTGGCCGCGTGGTCCTGCGGCGCGGGCTGAGCAGCGGTCAGGACCCCGCATCCGCCGGGACCGCGGGATCCGCCGCGCGCAGCAGCGCGAAGAACGCGCCTTCTGCGTCCCTGAGCAGCGCGAGCCTGCCGACACCCGCGAGGTCGGTGCCCGGCATCAGCACCGCGCCGCCGCCTGCGACGGCCTTGTCCACCGCCGCGTCCACGTCGGACACCGAGAAATACGGCTGCCAGTAACTCGTGCCCTCCGGCAGCACGTCCGTACCGAGCTGCATGATGCCGCCGTGCGAGCCCTCCTGGCCGCCGCCGGACCGGGACGCCACCACATAGGAGCCGGCGTCGCCAGGCAGCGGCATGTCCTCGAAGTCCCAGTCGAAGACGGCGCCGTAGAACTGCTTGGCCCGCGCCGAATCCGTCGTGTAGAGCTCCGTCCAGCACAGGCCTCCCGCGCCGACCTTGTCCAGGCCGACGAGCGTCCCCGGCTCCCAGACGGCGAACTCGGCACCGTCCGGGTCGGTGTAACCCGCGAGCCTGCCCTGGTCGGCGACGGCCATCGGCGGGAAGCGGACGCCGCCGCCGGCCTGCTCGACGGCCTTGGTCGTCGCATCCGCGTCGGGCGTGTGGAAGTACACCGTCCAGGCGGGCTGGGCGTGCTCCTCCTGGAGCGGGCCGAGGGCGGCGACGGTCGCACCGTCCTCCTGGAACATCCCGTAGCCCCCCATCTCCGACCCCGCCCGGCGGAACTGCCAGCCGAACAGGTCACCGTAGAAGGCGGCCGCCGCCGCCACGTCGCGGCTGCCCAGGTCCACCCAGTTGGGTGCGCCAGGCACGTAGTCATTGGTGAGCATGCTGGATACCTCCGTGGGCCGAGTGATCGGTGTGGCGATCGATCTGTCGGATTTGGACGCTGTGTCCTCTCTCACACTCAGCATGGCAGCAGGCGCCGACAATCGTCGTTTCCGCGCCCCTCAGGGCTGTCCTCGGCTGGTCAGAGGGGGTGGACGGGGCACTGGCTGACCGTGGCGGTGCCGGTACGCCCGGTGCTCGGCGGATTCGGGATTGTCAGTGCCCCCGTCTAGGGTGGTTCACATGTACGGGGGAAGTCTCGATCAAGCGAACGCCGCTCTGCGCGCATATGTGCAGGAGCACGGCGACCGGCCGTGGACGGCCGAAGAGCTCGCGGAGCTGGCGCGGTTGCGCGCCCGCTGGACCTCTGCCGCACGCGGCGCCCGCGGTGGGATACGCCCGGTGTCCGGGCCCGTCATGGGCGCCGCGGTGATGACGGCGGCGTAGCCGACCTCGCGGTCGGTGCCGGGGCCCGTGTGGACCTTGGCGGTGGGTCAGACGGTTGCACGGGCCGCCGCGTGCGGGGGGCGTACGGCGTCGGTGCCGGGGGCCGGTTCCGCGGTGTCGTCACCTAGAGCGGTGATCCGGTTCGCGGTGTCGACATGGACCACGGACGGGCGCAGGGCGCGGGCCTCCGCGTCGTCGACCTGGGCGTAGCTGATCAGGATGACCAGGTCGCCGGGGTGCACGAGGTGCGCTGCCGCGCCGTTGATCCCGATCACACCCGAGCCGCGCTCGCCCTCGATGAGGTAGGTCTCCAGGCGGGCGCCGTTGGTGATGTCGACGATGTGGACGAGTTCACCCGGCAGCAGGTCGGCGGCGTCCATCAGGTCGGCGTCGACCGTTACGGAGCCGACGTAGTGCAGGTCCGCCTGGGTCACGGTGGCGCGGTGGATCTTGGACTTGAACATGGTGCGCAGCACGGTGCCGCCCTCCTGGTGAGCAGGTCGCGTCCCTCGCTCGGGGTACGCGCCGACGTGACCAGGGTAGAGGCCCCGGTCCCGTCCATGTCGGGGGGTGGGCGGGAGTGCGCAAGATCTCAGGCGGGTCTGAGCATTCTGGCCGGGGGCCGGCCTCTCCCCGGGCGCGGGGTGGTGCGGTTCCCCTTCGGCAGGGGGTGCTCATCCAGGGGCGCGGTCCATCCGGACACGGCGGTACGTGGGCTGGCCGCGCAGTTCCCCGCGCCCCTGCGGGGCGGGTGCGCGGGGGGTCAGGCGTGGGC
>NZ_JAJSYW010000054.1:0-33988 GCF_036815005.1 Streptomyces sp. IBSBF 2435
GGCGGGGGGAGTGTCCCCCTGGGCAGATGCTGGAGGCAGTCGTGATCGTCGCCGTACCCGGTTCGAAGTCCGTGACGGCACGCGCGCTGTTCCTGGCGGCGGCAGCGGAAGGGGAGAGCGTCCTGCGCAAACCCCTGCTCTCGGACGACACCGACGGCTTCGCGGAAGGCCTGGCCACCCTCGGCTACGACGTGCACCGTGCAGTGGACTCGTGGCGGATCACCGGCCGCCCCGAAGGCCCGTCGCGGCCCACCGCCGAGGTGAACTGCCGGGACGCCGGGACGGCCGCCCGCTTCCTCCCCGCCCTCGCGTCGGCCGGCCGCGCCGGCACCTTCCGCTTCGACGCCTCCGCGCAGATGCGCCGCCGCCCGGTGGCCCCCCTCACCGACGCCCTCCGCGCCCTCGGCGTGGACCTGGCGCACGAGGAGGCCGAGGGACACCTCCCGCTGACCGTGCGGGCCGCCGGGATGAAGGGCGGCAAGGTCGAGCTGGACGCGAGCCTGTCCTCGCAGTTCCTGACCGCGCTGCTGATGACCGGCCCGCTGACGGCGGAGGGCCTGCGGATCCGGGTGACCGGTATCGTCTCGGTGCCGTACGTCGAGATCACCCTCGCGATGATGCGCGGCTTCGGTGTGGAAGTGACCCGCGAGGGCGACACCTTCGTCGTGCCGCCCGGCGGCTACCGGGCGGCGGACTACGCGGTCGAGCCGGACGCCTCCGCCGCCAGCTACGTCTTCGCCGCCGCCGCTCTCGCGGGCAGGACCGCCACCGTCCCCGGCCTGGGACAGGGCGCGCTCCAGGGCGACCTCCAGTTCGTGGAGGTGCTGCGCTCCATGGGCGCCGACGTCGAGATCGGCCCGGACGCCACGACGGTGACCGGCACGGGGGGCCTGTCCGGCGTCACCGTCAACATGCGGGACATCTCCGACACGATGCCCACCCTCGCGGCGATCGCCCCGTTCGCGGACGGCCCGGTGCGGATCGAGGACGTGTACAACACCCGTATCAAGGAGTGCGACCGGCTGGACGCCTGCGCCGAGAACCTCCGTGCGCAGGGCATCGCGGTCGAGACCGGCCGGGACTGGATCGAGATCCAGCCGGGCACCCCGGCCCCGGTGGAGATCGCCTGCCGCGGCGACCACCGGATGGCGATGAGCTTCGCGGTGGCGGGGCTGCGGACGCCGGGCACGACCTTCGACGACCCGGAGTGCGTGAAGAAGACCTTCCCGGGCTTCCACGAGTTCTTCGCGGGCGTGCGGGCCGCCTGGGACGTCTGACCCGGCGGTCCGAAGGCCCGGGCCACCCGAAGGCCCGGCGGACGGCCCGGGCACGCCCGCTCGCCCCGTAGGCCCGGGCGCGGCGACGCGCCCGGGAAGCGCTCCCGCCCCGCAGAAGCGTTTCGCCCCATTCGCTCCGTTCTACGGTGACCCCCGCTCCGACTTCTCGTCCAGGAAAGGGTTTCACCCGTGCGTATCCGTACGACCATTGCCGCCGCGGCCTGCGCGGTCGGCATCGCGCTGTCCTTCCCGGTGTCCGCCCACGCGGCGGACGGCCCGTTCTTCTACTCCTACGGCGGCGGCCGGGTCGGCGTCCTGGAGAGCCCGCGCAACTGGTGGTGCATCACGCTGCCCGAGGTCGAGGACGAGAGTGTGCCGCCGGCCGACACCCCGTACAACGAGACCGACGCCACCGCCACCGTCTTCACCGGCGCGGACTGCACCGGCGACCACTTCACGCTGCGCGCCAACGGCGGCCACGCCTCTTCGCGCCTGAAGCTGCGGTCCGTCTTCTTCTCCGAGCCCGGCTAGCCGACCGGGGCGACGGCCGGTTCGCGGTCGAGCGCGATGCCGAAGTGCTCGCGGTAGGCGGCCAGGATCTCGCCGTCGCCCAACTCCCGCTCCTCCCGGCCGCCTTCGTGGTCGGTCACCACCAGCTTCCGCCCGCTGAGGGTCACCCGCCCGGTGCCGGTCAGCCGGGAGCAGACCAGCGACTGCCGGAAGGTCGAGGTCGGCGAGGTGCGCTGCCACCAGCAGGTCGCCTCGAAGTCGCCCAGCGCGCGCGGGCGTTGCTCAAGCCGGTAGACCGGGCTGCCGTTGTGCGAGACGTCCAGGTCGCCTTCCGCTGTCTCGGCGATACGGAAGACGCCGCCGGGCTCGTGCTGGTCCGCCCGGCTGCCGTAGTCGAGCGGATAGTGGCTGTGCCGCCCGAAGCCGATGTCCGCCAGCCACGGTCCGCCGCCGTCCGCCGTCGTGACCCGTAGCGCCAAGTGGTCGTACGGCGGCCCGAGCAGCCCGCCGTCGCCGAACACCCGGGCCGCCAGCAGGTCCACCCCGTAGCCGAGCGAGCGCAGCAAAGCGGCGAAAGCGCCGTTGAGTTCGTAGCAGAAGCCGCCGCGCTCGGCGCCGACGACCTTCTCGACCAGGGCGGTGTCCGTCAGGACGATGTCCTGGCCGAGGTGGATCGACAGGTTCTCGAACGGCACGGTCAGCAGGTGCCGGAGGTGGAGCGTATGCAGCGACTCCGCGTCGGCGGCGGTCGGTCGTGCGGCGCCGATACGGCGGAGGTAGGCGTTGGCCCGGGTGGAGTCCATACGACCTTTATCCCTGACCGGCGGCCCTGAGCCAGCTCCGGCCGACGCGGGCCCCGGTGGTACCTGCGGCATTTCACCGGCGGCGCCATCGTCCCGTCCACCCGCGCCCGGCGCGCGAAGGCGGGGCCGCGGTACTGCCGCGCTCGGCAGGTCAACCGACCACGGCCCAGACCAGTTTCCCGACGCCCTGGCGTGAACTGACCCCCCACCGCTGCTCAGTGAGCGCGTCGACCAGAGCGAGCCCCCGGCCGCCCTCGTCGTCGTCCGCGGGGCGCCGCCGCTGCGGCGGCCGGTCGTTGGCGTCGTGCACCTCGATGCGAATGGCGTGCTTCTGGCGCTCGTACCGCGTCTCGACCAGACGCCCCCGGGGTGCACGGGCATGACGGACGGCGTTCGTCAGCAGCTCGGAGAGGACGAGTTCCGCCGGGTCGGCGAGGTGGTCGAGGCCCCAGCCGCTGAGTGCCGCCCGCAGTTCGTGCCGCGCGCACCCCACGGAGTACGCGGTGAGCGGCCACCGGCTGACCACGCACCCGCCCTCCCCGACCTCGCTGCCGAGCATCTCCACGACGCGTCCCCTTTCCTCGCCCGGCACCCTCTGTGCCGATCCGCTCACAGCCTGACGTGGCCGGGGATAGCCTTGACAGAAGGCGCAGCCCTCCAACGCGGCTGTCAACGAGGGGAGATTCGTGGTGGCGGATCCGACACGCAACAACGGCACGGACCCGAGGGTCATGTACGGCGAGGAGCTGCGAATCCGCCGCGAGGCCGCCGGGCTCACCCAACTGGCGCTCGGCGAGGCGGTGATCCTGTCGCCGTCGATGATCGCCCACATCGAGGCCGGCCGTCGCAAGCCGCGTCTTGACGACGCGAAACGCCTGGACAACACGCTGTGCACGGACGGTTTCTTCGTCCGCTTCCTGCCGACACTCACCGGCAGGCGCTACGCCGAGCACTTCAACGAGGCCGCGGACGCGGAGACGCGGGCCATAGCGATCTGGTCCTACGCCGTGTCTCTCGTCCCCGGCATCTTCCAGACCGAGCGCTACGCCCGTGCGGTGTTCCGCGCGCAGCACGCGAACTACGTTCCTGAGGAGGTTGACAAGCTCGTTGTCAACCGGCTCGCGCGCGCCGAGATCCTCAAGTCGCGCGGCGGCCCCGAGGTGTGAACGATCCTCAACGAGAACGTGCTCAGGGCTGTTGTCGGCGGCCCCGCTGTCATGGCCGAGCAGCTGAGCCACATCGTCGCGCTCGGCCGGGCGGGGCGTGTCCTGGTCCAGGTGATCCCGCACACTGCCGGGGCGCACGCGACCATGGCCAGCATGATGTCGTTGATGCGCTTCGAGGACGAGCCCGACGCCGCATACGTCGAGGGTCTGTACACCGGTTCCTTCATCGACGACCCGGCTCTGGTCCGTGCGTACCGGGACGCCTACGATCTCGCCAAGGCCGCGGGGCTCTCGCCCGAGGCATCCCTGGGCATGATCGAATCGGTGGCTAAGGAGTACGAGCTCCATGACCTCTCGGCACATTCTTGATGCGTCCGTGCTGACGACGTGGCGTAAGTCGAGTTACAGCGGCGGGGACAACGGCGACTGCGTCGAGGTCGCTGACGGCGTCCCGGGTGTCATGCCGGTGCGTGACAGCAAGGATCCGCAGGGTCCGGCCCTGGTCTTCCCAGCGGCGGCCTGGGCGGACTTCGTCGCCGATGTGAAGGCGGGCCGCTTCGCCGTGTGAGCGGCCGGGTGGGCGTCAGCGGGGGACGTACCAGAGGCGGACCGACTTCGTGTCGCCGCTGGCCACCGTCGAGCCGTCGGGGCTGTAGACACCGAGCGGGCCGTGCCGTACGCGCCGGTCCAGGTGGCACCGGGGCTTGCGGTGGCGACGTCCCACAGCGTGACCTTGCGCCGTGTCGGCCGCGTCCGCTCCGAGCTTCCCGGTCAGCCGGTACCGCCCGCCGACCACCCGCCCGCCCGGGCTCCATCCCCGCTGCCGCGTTTCCCGATCCCCCCGACTCCGTTCCCGCCGCGATCGTCCGCGGACCAGCAGCGTAAGTACGCGACCGCGGACGGGCCGCGTCCGGCGGGTGTTTGTGACCATCAGGCGACACACGCGCGGACGGGGTTCGGCCACCGTTCGTGCGGGCGCCGTCTCCTGGCGGCGGCGGACGGCGGGGATCCGCGGCGATGTCGGTGGTCGGCCGTAGGGTCGGACGGGCAGGCGGACCCGTACGCGCACGGAGGCACCATGACCACGCTGGAGAACCGACCGGATACGGCGCTGCTCGTCATCGACGTGCAGAAGGGCGTGGTGGGGGAGGCGCACGACCGGGACGCCGTCGTGGCGAATGTCGCCACCCTCGTCGACAAGGCACGGGCCGCGGGCGCGGCGGTCGTGTGGGTGCAGCACAACAGCGACGAGCTGGTCAGCGGCAGTGAGAGCTGGAGCTATGTGCCGGAGCTGGTGCGGGACGAGGCCGAGCCGCTGGTGCAGAAGGAGTACGCGGACTCCTTCGAGGCGACGGAGCTGGAGTCGGTGCTCGCCGGGCGCGGCATCGGGCGGCTGGTGGTCGCCGGCGCCCAGACCGACGAGTGCATCCGCGCGACGCTGCACGGGGCTTTCACCCGCGGCTATGACGTGACGCTGGTGCGGGACGCCCATACGACCGAGGACCTGACGTCGTTCGGCGCCCCGCCGCCGGACAAGGTCATCGCGCACACGAATCTCTACTGGCGCTATCACAAGGCCCCCGGCCGCACCGCCGGCACGGTCAGCACCGCCGACGTCGACTTCGGCCCGGCGGAGAAGCCCGCGGACGAGCCGGTGGGGTGAGCCGGGGCGCTGACCGTGCCAGCGGTGCGGCAGCGCCGGCCGCCACCGGGTGCCCGGCGGCATCGCTGCCGGGCCGACGTCCGCACCCGGCGCGGGTGTGCCGCCCGACACCCGGCGCGGTGGACCTCACAGCGCCGGGCGGGCTCCCGGTGCCGGTCGGGCCGCCTCGTAGGCGGTGCGGGCCGCGCGGGTGGCCGCGCGGCCGGAGACCTCGGCGACTGGGACGTCCCACCAGGCCTCGGCGGGCGGACCCTGGCGGGACGGGTCGGTCTCGACGTAGACGGCCGTCGCGCGCGGCGAGGTGCGGGCGGCGGCCAGCGCCGCACGCAGCTCCTTCGCGCTGCCCGGGGTGAAGACCTCAAGGCCGAGGCTGGCCGCGTTCGCCGCCAGGTCGACCGGGAGCGGGGCGCCGGTGAGGTCGCCGCCCGCGCCGGGGAAGCGGTAGGCGGTGCCGAAGCTCTCGGCGCCGACCTGGGCCGACAGGCCGCCGATCGAGGCGTAGCCGTGGTTCTGGACGATCACCAGGTTGACCGGGATGCCCTCCTGGACCGCGGTGACGATCTCGGTCGGCGCCATCAGGTACGTGCCGTCGCCGACCAGCGCGAAGACCTCGCGGTCGGGGGCCGCGAGCCGTACCCCGATCGCGGCCGGGATCTCGTAACCCATGCACGAATAGCCGTACTCGACGTGATATTGCTCCGGGTCGCGGGACCGCCACAGCTTGTGCAGGTCGCCCGGCAGCGACCCGGCCGCGTTGACCAGCACGTCCCGGTCGCCGAGCACCGCGTCCAGCGCGCCGATCACCTCGCACTGCGAGGGCGGCCACGGCCCGTCCCCGTCGCCGAGGGCCGCGTCCGTACGCGCCCGCCACTCGGCGACGGCGTACGTCCGCCGCGGTGCCCGGAAGCCGTCCAACTCGGCCGCCAGCGCGGCCAGCCCGGCCCTGGCGTCGCCGACCAGGGCGAGCCCCGACATCTTGTGGCCGTCGAAGGAGGCCGCGTTGAGATTCACGAAGCGCGCGTCCGGCGCGAAGAGCGAGCCGGACGCGGTCGTGAAGTCCGTCCAGCGGGTGCCGGCGCCCAGCACCACGTCGGCCTCCCGCGCCGCCGCGTCCGCCGGGGCCGTACCGGTGTGGCCGATCGCCCCCAGCGCCTGCGGGTGGTCCCAGCGCAGCGAACCCTTCCCGGCCTGCGTCTCCGCCACCGGGATGCCGGTCGAGGCGGCGAACTCCGCGAGCACGGGGGCCGCTTCGGCGTGGCGGACGCCGCCGCCCGCCACGATCAGCGGGCGCCGGGCCGACCGCAGCAGCGCGGCGCCCTCGGCGAGCGCCGCCGCGTCAGGCACCGGACGCCGTACGTGCCAGACCCGCTCCCTGAACAACTCGTCCGGCCAGTCGTGGGCCTCGGTCTGCACATCCTGCGGCAGTGCCAGGGTGACCGCGCCGGTGTCCACCGGGTCGGTCAGCACCCGCATCGCCTGGAGCAGCGAGGCGGGCAGCATCTCGGGCCGCCAGATCCGGTCGAAGTAGCGGGACACCGGACGCAGCGCGTCATTGACGGACACGTCGTAGGCCCACGGCACTTCGAGCTGCTGGAGCACCGGGTCGGCGGGCCGGGTCGCGAAGACGTCGCCCGGGAGCAGCAGCACCGGCATCCGGTTGACGGTCGCCAGGGCCGCGCCGGTGACCAGGTTCGTCGCGCCGGGGCCGATCGAGGTGGTGCAGGCCAGGGCGGAGAGCCGGTGTGTCATCCGGGCGTGGCCGACCGCCGCGTGCACCATCGCCTGCTCATTGCGGCCCTGGTGGAAGGGCATCACCGCGGGGCCGGCCTCCAGCAGCGCCTGGCCGACGCCGGCGACATTGCCGTGCCCGAAGATGCCCCACATCCCGGCGACCGTGCGGTGCCGCACCCCGTCCCGCTCGGTGAACTGCACCGACAGGAAGCGGACCAGTGCCTGCGCGACGGTGAGCCTCATGAGCCGTCCTCCCGTGCCGGGGCCTCGTACAACGGCAGCCGCGGATCCGGGTCCTCGCCCGCCCAGCTGTCCCGTACCCACGCGTGCGCGGGGTCGTCGCTGATCAGCCAGGACCGCGAAGGCCCCGGACCCGCCATCACATTGAGGTAGTACATGTCGTACCCGGGCACCGCCATGCTCGGGCCGTGCCAGCCGTCCGGGATCAGCACGGCGTCGCCCGAGCGGACTTCGGCCAGCACATCGGTGCTGCCGCCCGGCGACGGATAGACCCGCTGGTAGCCGACCGCGGCCGGGCCGCCGGCCAGTTCGTAGTAGTAGATCTCTTCGAGCCGCGACTCGTGCGGCCCGGCCTCGTCGTGCTTGTGCGGCGGGAAGGACGACCAGTTGCCGCCGGGGGTCAGCACCTCCACCGCGATCAGCCGGTCGCACGCGAAGACGTCGGCGGCGGCGAAGTTGTTCACCTGGCGGCTCGCGCCGCCCGCGCCGCGCAGCTCCACCGGCACGCCGGACGCCGGGCCGTAGCGGGCCGGCAGCCGCCGCGAGCAGCGCGCCCCGGCCAGCGCGAAGCGCCCGCCCGCGGCGGACGCGATCACCGTGTGGGCGTCACGCGGCAGATACGCGAAGTCCGTCACCCCGGAGAAGACGTCGGCGCGGCCTTGCAGCGCGAAGGTCTCCCCGTCGGCCAGCACCGTGCACGCCCCCGCCAGCGGCAGCACGATCCACTCGCTGTCCCCGGTCCCGAACGCCCGCTGCCCGCCCGGTTCCAGGGTCAGCACCCGCAGCGCCGAATACGCCCAGCCCGCCGACGCCGGGTCGATCCACAGGTCGTGTCCTTCACAGGCGGTGCGGCCGGCGGGCAGATGCGTCATGGCAGGTCAACTCCCCGGCAGGCGCCCATGGTTCCCCTGTGGCCTTCGGCGGGGCGGCGCCTCACGAGCGCTCGACCCCGGTGCGCGGCAGCGGCGCCGCCCCGGGCCGCAGCAGCGCGTCGATCTCCGCGCGCGAGGGCATCGCGTCCGCGCACGCCAGCCGCGAGGCGACGATCGCGCCCGCCGCGTTCGCCGCCCGCAGCACCTGCGGCAGCGGGTCGCCCGCGATCAGGCCCGCGCACAGGGCGCCGCCGAAGGCGTCGCCCGCGCCGAGCCCGTTGACCACGGTCACCGGCACCGGCGGCGCCACACACCGCTCGCCCGCGGCGGTACGGGCCAGCGCGCCGGCCGGCCCCTGCTTGACCACCGCCGTGCGCACCCCGCGCTCCAGCAGCAGCCCGGCCGCCGTCTCCGGGTCCGCGCTGCCCACCGCGACCTCGACCTCGGCCCGGTTGCCGACCGCGACCGTCGCGTACGACAGGGCGCGGGCGTAGAGCGCCGGGGCCTGCGCGGGGTCGGCCCAGAAGACGGGCCGCCAGTCCAGGTCGAACCAGACCTCGCCGCCCGCGCGCAGGTCGAGTGCGGCGAGGACCGTGGAGCGGGTCGGCTCGACGGCCAGCGCCGAGCCGGTGATCCACAGCGCCCGGGCGGTGCGCACCGCCGCCGCGACGGCGGGCACGTCCAGCAGGGCGGGGGTCAGGCACTCGTCGGGCGCGACCGGGCGGCGGTAGAAGTGGATCGGGAAGTCGTCGGGCGGGAAGAGCTCGCAGAAGGTCACCGGGGTCTGCGTGTCGGGCACCGTCGCGACGAGGCTCGCGTCCACGCCGAAGCCGGTGAGCGCGCTGCGCACGTAGTCGCCGAACGGATCGGGTCCCACCCCGCTGAGCACCGCCGTCCGCAGGCCCAGCCGGGCGCCCGCGACCGCGACATTCCCCGCGGTGCCGCCGAGGTAGCGCGCGAAGCTCCGCACCTCGGCGAGCCCGATCCCGCTCTGCTCGGGGTAGAGGTCCACCCCGACCCGCCCCAGTGTGACGACCTCGTACGGCCCGCCGGCCGTCACGGCTGCGCCGTCCACGCCAGCAGCCAGTCCAGGGAGGTCCGCACATCGGCCGACGGCCCCGCGCCCGGCGGCGGTTCCGACGCCAGCACGGTGTCCTGCTCCATCACGTACCAGCCGGGGTAGCGCGCGGATTCCAGCGCCGCCAGCAGCGCCGCCAGGTCGAGGTCGCCCTCGCCGAGCGGGCGGTAGAGGCCGGCGCCGGCCGCGGCGGTGTAGGCGGTGCGGCCGGTGCGTACCGCGGTCGCGGTCGGCGCGTGGACGTCCTTGAGGTGGACGTGGGCGACGCGGTCGGCGGCGCGCGCGGCGAGGGCGACCGGGTCGGTGCCGCCGATCAGCAGATGGCCGGTGTCCAGGCACAGGCCGACGCCGCTGCCGTCGAGCACCCGGTCGACCTCGCCGGGACCCTCGACGACCGTGCCGACGTGCGGGTGCAGCGCCGCGGTCACGCCGAGGGAATCCGCGAGCGCGGCGATCTCGTCCAGCCGGGCCAGCAGGGTGCGCCAGCCCGCCGCGTCCACTTCCGGGCGTTCGTCGTAGCCGTCGAGGCCGGTCGCCGCCGCCAGCACGAGCGTCCGGGCGCCGGCCGTGGTGAAGCGGTCCAGCGCGGCCCGTACGTCCGGCAGCGGGTCGTGGCCTGGCTCGTGCAGCACCGCGGGCACGAAGCCGCCCACCGCCGTGACACCGTACGAGGCGAGCAGCGGCCCCGGCAGGAAGCCGTCGGGGCCGAACTCGCTGGCCGTGATGCCCAGCCCCGTCATCTCCTCCAGTACCCGGTCGGGGGTCAACTGGTGCCCCCAGCCGGGCACTTCGCACACGCCCCAGGAGATCGGCGCCGCCGCGATCCGCTCCGGCCTCACGCCACCACTCCGTTCCGCTCGGTCCATCCGCCGCGCCCGCCGAGGCGGCAGGCCCGCGCCGCCGCCTCGACCTCGGCGACCGGCACCGGGCGCCGCTCGCGCCGGGAGACCTCGCACGCCTCGGCGACCAGCAGGGCGCGCAGCGCGTCCCGACCCTCGCAGGGATTGGCCTCGGTGCCGCGTGCGACGCGCAGGAAGGTGTCCAGTTCGGCCCGGTAGGCGGAGCCGAAGCGGTCCAGGAAGCCCGACCAGGGCGCCCGGGCCGGGGAAGCCGCGCCGGGCTCCACCGAGGCCAGCGGGGTGCGGTCGGTGACGCCGACCGCGACCTGGTCCTCGGTGCCGGTCAGCTCCATCCGGATGTCGTACCCGGCGGCGTTGTAGCGGGTCGCCGTCGCGGTGGCCAGCACCCCGCCCTCCAGGGTGAGCAGCACCGCCGCGGTGTCCGCGTCGCCCGCGGCCAGGAAGAAGTCGGCGCCGACGTTCGTCCCCGCCGCGTAGACCTCGGTGACCGCCCGCCCGGTCACCCACCGCAGGATGTCGAAGTCGTGGATCAGGCAGTCCCGGTAGAGCCCGCCGGACAGCGGCACGTACGCGGGCGGCGGCGGCGCCGGGTCGGAACTGACGGTGCGCACGGTGTGCAGGCGGCCGAGCCGCCCTGCGGCGACCGCCTGCCGGGCGGCCAGGTAGCCCGGGTCGAAGCGGCGCTGGAAACCGATCTGCAGCACCGCGTCCGCCGCGCTCGCCGCGTCCAGCGCGGCGACGGTGCCCGCCAGGTCCAGCGCGATCGGCTTCTCGCAGAAGGCCGGCACCCCCGCCTGCGCCGCCCGGACGATCAGGCCCGCGTGCGCGGCGGTCGCCGAGGCGATCACCACCGCGTCGGGCCGTGCCGCGAAGAGCTGGTCCACCGGCAGTGCGCGGCCACCGTGCCGGGCCGCCACCTGCCGCGCGCGGGCCGGATCGGCGTCGGCGACCAGCAGTTCGCCGACATCGGGGTGCGCCCGCAGCGTCCCGGCGTGGAAGGCGCCGATCCGTCCGGCGCCGATGAGTCCGATCCGCATACCTGCTCCTGCCCCTTCCGAAGAGGAGACGTGATGGCTGACCGCGCCGTCCCAACCTCCCTCGCCACCCGCACCTGTGTCAACGCTTTGTCCGGACATAAGGACTTCCCGTCATGATGTCGTCCCGCTACGCTCCCAGCGTGCCCAAGCACGAGCCCGCACAGCTGCGGCTCGCCGTGGACCGGGCGAGCCCCGTACCGCTGTACTTCCAGCTGGCCCGCCAGCTGGAGACGGCCATCGAGGACGGTGCGCTCACCCCCGGCAGCCTGCTCGGCAACGAGATCGAGCTGGCCGCCAGGCTCGGCCTGTCCCGCCCCACCGTCCGGCAGGCCATCAGGCTGCTGGTCGACAAGGGCCTGCTGGTGCGCCGCCGGGGCGTCGGCACCCAGGTCGTGCACACCGGGGTGGCCCGCCCGCCGGAGTTGAGCAGCCTCTACGACGACCTCGCCGCCGCGGGCCTGCACCCCACCACCCGGGTGCTGCACAACACCCGCGGCCCCGCCCCCGCCGAGGTCGCCGCCGCGCTCGGGCTGCCGGAGTCCTGCCAGGTCACCGTGGTGCACCGGCTGCGGCTCAGCCGCGGCGAGCCGATGGCGTACCTGTGCAACTACCTGCCCTGCGACCTGTTCGACCTGCCCAGCGCCGAGCTGGAGACCAGCGGCCTGTACTCCCTGATGCGGCGGCACGGCGTCACCCTGCACAGCGCCCAGCAGAGCGTCGGCGCCAGGGCCGGCAGCCCGCAGGAGTGCGACCTGCTCGGCGAACCGGCGGGGGCCGCGCTGCTCACCATGCGCCGGGTCAGCTACGACGACCGCGGCCGGCCGGTCGAATACGGCGCCCATGTCTACCGGGCGTCGCGCTACACCTTCGAATTCCGGCTGCTGGTGCGCGGCTGAGCCGTATACCGCAGGCCGCGGGCCGCCCGCGGCCTCCCGGCGGCGGGGTCGCCGTACCCCTTGACGGATACTTGGCCCGCCGGGATGGTCGTCGCTCGAAGCTTTTCGCAGCACTCCCACCTCGGCTGCACCAGGAACGGTACGGAAAGGCAGGGCCTCGTGGCGATGGCAAGGGCGGGAACGAAGGCGCTGGGCGCGCTGCTGGCGGTGGTGCTCGGCGCGGCCGGGCTCGCCGGATGCAGCAGCACCGGCGGCAAGCGCGCGGAGGACCGGGCCAAGAAGCTCACCGCGAACGGCTCGGCGGTCGACACACCGCACTGGACGGTCGCCATGGTCACCCACTCGGGAGCCGGCGACACCTTCTGGGACATCGTCCAGAGCGGCGCCAAGCAGGCCGCGGCCAAGGACAACATCAAGTTCGTCTACTCCAACAGCGACCAGGGCGACCAGCAGGCCCAGCTCGTGCAGGCCGCGATCGACAGCCATGTGGACGGCCTGGTCGTCACCCTCGCCAAGCCCGACGCCATGAAGGCCGTCGTCGCCAAGGCGGTCAAGGCCGGCATCCCGGTGATCACCATCAACTCGGGTGCCGCCCAGTCCAAGGAGTTCGGGGCGCTCACCCACATCGGGCAGGACGAGACGATCGCCGGCAACGCGGTCGGCGACGAGCTGAACACCCGCGGCAGGCAGCACGCCCTGTGCGTCCTGCACGAGCAGGGCAATGTCGGCCTCGAACAGCGCTGCGCCGGCGCCAAGGAGAAATTCCACGGCCGGATGGACACCCTCTACGTCAACGGCACCAACATGCCCGACGCGCTGTCCGCGATCCAGGCCAAGCTCCAGTCCGACAAGTCCATCGACGCCGTCGTGACCCTCGGCGCGCCCTTCGCCGGCACCGCCGCCTCGGCCAAGAAGCAGTCGGGCTCCTCCGCCGAGATCGACACCTTCGACCTCAACCCGCAGGTCGCGGCCTCCCTCAAGAACGGCACCCTCGGCTTCGCCGTCGACCAGCAGCCGTATCTGCAGGGCTACGAGGCGGTGGACCTGCTGTGGCTCTACCGCTACAACAAGGACACCCTCGGCGGCGGCCAGCCGGTGCTCACCGGCCCGCAGATCGTCACCAAGGACGACGCGGACGCGCTGCTGTCGTACGCCAAGCGGGGGACCCGATGAGCGACCTCGCCCTCGCCGCGGACGAGCGGCTGGCGCCGCGGTCCCTGGTACGGCGGCTGCTCGGACGGCCCGAACTGGGGGCGGTCGTCGGGGCCGCGGCGGTCTTCCTCTTCTTCTCCTTCGCCGCCGACTCCTTCCTCCAGTGGTCCAGCTTCGGCACCGTCCTCTACGCCTCCTCCACCATCGGCATCATGGCCGTGCCGGTGGCGCTGCTGATGATCGGCGGCGAATTCGACCTGTCGGCCGGTGTGATGGTGACCAGCTCCGCGCTGGCCTCCTCGATGATCAGCTTCCAGCTGACCGCCAACGTCTGGGTCGGCGTCGGCGTCTCGCTGCTGGTGACCCTGGCGCTGGGCGCCTTCAACGGGATCATGCTGGTGCGCACCAAGCTGCCCAGCTTCATCATCACGCTGGGCACCTTCCTGATGCTGACCGGTCTGAACCTCGGCCTGACCAAGCTGATCAGCGGCACCGTCGCCACCAAGTCGATCGGCGACATGGAGGGCTTCCCCGCGGCACAGAACGTCTTCGCCTCGCACTGGACGATCGGCTCGGTCGACCTCCAGGTGACCATCCTGTGGTGGCTCGGCCTGGTCGCGGTCGCCACCTGGGTGCTGCTGCGCACCCGGGCCGGCAACTGGATCTTCGCGGCCGGCGGCCACGCCGACGCGGCCCGCGCGGTCGGCGTCCCCGTGGCGCGCACCAAGGTCGGGCTGTACATGGCGGTGGCCTTCTGCGCCTGGATCTCCGGCCAGCACCTGCTGTTCTCCTTCGACGTGGTCCAGTCGGGGGAGGGCGTCGGCAACGAGTTCCTGTACATCATCGCGGCCGTGATCGGCGGCTGCCTGATGACCGGCGGCTACGGCAGCGCCATCGGGTCCGCGGTCGGCGCCTTCATCTTCGGCATGACCAACAAGGGCATCGTGTACGCCCAGTGGAATCCGGACTGGTTCAAGTTCTTCCTCGGGGCGATGCTGCTGCTCGCCACCCTGCTCAACGCCTGGGTCCGCAGGCGGGCGGAGGCCACCGCATGACCGCGACCACCGACCCGGCAGCCGCGCCCCTGGCCGCGCTGACCGACGTCTCCAAGTCCTACGGGAACGTCCGCGCCCTGCGCGACGTCTCCCTCGAAGTGCACGCCGGCGAGATCACCTGCGTCCTGGGCGACAACGGCGCCGGCAAGTCCACCCTCATCAAGATCATCGCCGGGCTGCACCCGCACGACTCCGGCAGCTACGCGGTCGACGGGGAGCCGGTACGGCACGCCTCACCCCGCGACGCCCTCGACCGGGGCATCGCCACCGTCTACCAGGACCTGGCCGTGGTGCCGCTGATGCCCGTATGGCGGAATTTCTTCCTCGGCTCCGAGCCCACCAAGGGCCGCGGCCCGCTGCGCCGGCTGGACGTCGCCGCCATGCGCGGCACGACCCGTGCCGCGCTGCTGCGGATGGGCATCGACCTGCGGGACGTCGACCAGCCGATCGGCACGCTGTCAGGCGGCGAGCGGCAGTGCGTGGCCATCGCCAGGGCCGTGCACTTCGGCGCGAAGGTGCTGGTGCTCGACGAGCCCACCGCCGCGCTCGGCGTCAAGCAGTCCGGAATGGTGCTGAAATACGTGGCCGCGGCCCGCGACGCCGGGCTCGGCGTGGTCCTCATCACCCACAACCCGCACCACGCCTACCTTGTCGGGGACCGCTTCGTCCTGCTCAAGCGGGGAACGATGTCGGGCAGCCACCTCAAGGAGGACATTACGCTGGACGAGCTGACCCGGGAGATGGCCGGGGGCAGCGAGCTGGACGAGCTGACGCATGAGCTGAGCCGCACACCGGCGGCCACCACGAAGCCGGTGGACGCCACCGACCCGGAGACCCGCGCTTGAGTGCCAATCGTGAACGTGTGTACCGCGGCAGCGCCGCCAGAGCGACGGTGTGGCGGAACGTCAGCGGCGCCGAGCGCCGGGAGAGACGCAGCCACCTGACCGCGCCGCGGGTGCCGACCGTCGGCATCGACATCGGCGGCACCAAGGTGATGGCCGGGGTGGTGGACGCCGACGGGGTCATCCTCGAACAGCTGCGCACCGAGACCCCCGACAAGTCCAAGAGCCCCAAGGTGGTCGAGGACACCATCGTGGAGCTGGTCCTCGACCTGTCCGAGCGGCACGACGTGCACGCGGTCGGGATCGGCGCGGCCGGCTGGGTGGACGCCGACCGCTCCCGCGTCCTGTTCGCCCCGCACCTGTCCTGGCGCGACGAACCGCTGCGCGAGCGGCTCGCCGAGCGCCTGCTCGTACCGGTCATGGTCGACAACGACGCCAACACCGCCGCCTGGGCCGAATGGCGCTTCGGCGCCGGCCGCGGCGAACCCGACCTGGTGATGATCACCCTGGGCACCGGCATCGGCGGCGCGATCCTGGAGGACGGCCACGTCAAACGGGGCCGCTACGGAGTCGCGGGCGAATTCGGCCATATGCAGGTGGTGCCGGGCGGGCACCGCTGCGCGTGCGGCAACCGCGGCTGCTGGGAGCAGTACAGCTCAGGGAACGCCCTGGTCAGGGAGGCGCGCGAGCTGGCCGCCGCCGACTCGCCCGTCGCCTACGGGATCATCGACCGGGTCGGCGGCAACGTCGGCGACATCACCGGACCGATGATCACCGAACTGGCCAGGGCCGGCGACCCGATGTGCATCGAGCTGTTCCAGGACATCGGCCAGTGGCTCGGCGTCGGCCTGGCCAACCTCGCCGCCGCGCTCGACCCGTCCTGCTTCGTCATCGGCGGCGGCGTCAGCGCCGCCGACGACCTGCTGATCACCCCAGCCAGGGACGCCTTCCGGCGCACCCTGACCGGCCGCGGCTACCGCCCCGAGGCCAGGATCGCCAGGGCCGAGCTGGGACCGGAGGCCGGCATGGTCGGCGCCGCGGACCTCGCCAGGCTGGTCGCCCGCCGCTTCCGCCGCGCCAACCGCCGCCGGGTCGAGCGCTACGAGCGCTACGGCCTGCTCTCCGGCCGCCAGGGGGACGAGTCGTGACGACGACCCCCGAGCGGGAGGCCGTACCGCAGTACGAGGACGAGGACGCCGGCCCCTCCGCGGCCGACCGGGCCGGCGTCGCCGCCGGTGAGCGCGCCCCCGGCGGCCCCGCAGGCGGGGGACCCGGCGGACCCGGCGACGACGGCCCCGGCGGCGGGCGGGGCGGCGGCGGGCCGTCCGCGCTGCCGCCGCCGCGCGACCTGCCGCGCTGGGTGCGCTGGGTGGTGGTGCCGCTGCTGGTGCTGGTCCCGCTCGGCTATGTGATCATCTCCGCCGCGCAGAGCCGCGACAGCGGCCAGGACGTCCAGAAGCAGGCCGCCGCGCGCCATCTGACCTGGGTCGTCCCCAGCGAACTCCAGCGCCGCATCTACCAGGTGCCGATCCCCGACGGCACCGTCAACGACGGCTACCTGGAGACCAACTCCTGGGACACCAGCGAGTTCTACTGCCAGTTCACCACCACCGCGGGCGGCCTGGACACCTTCCTCGCCCAGCTCGGCACCAGCAGGGCGGCACTGCGCGACGGCAAGGTCGCGATCAGCCCCGAGCAGTCGGCGCAGGTCGGCTGGAATTTCGCCGTACCGGCACACCTGTGGGCCGGAATGTCCACCGAGCAGGCCGGCGACAAGCCCGACCACGACATCACCGTGGACCTCACACACGCCGACACCCCCGTGGTCTACGTCGTGTCCACCGTCAACTTCCAGCACGGCTTCGGGGGTGGGTGACCCGATCGGCCCGCGGAGTCGGTAGCGTGAAGCGATGAGCGAGCTGACGACCGACGCGCCCTTCGGCGCCGCAGCCGACTACGCGGGCGGCCGGCCGGCCGACCGTATGGCCGACTACGACGACATGGACGACATGTACGCAGGAGCGCCGCCGCTGCAGTACCGCTTCGACGGCCCCGACGGCGCACCCGTGCTCGTCCTCGGTCCCGCCCTGGGCGCGACCTGGCACATGTGGGACCGGCAACTGCCGATGCTCGCCGCCAACTGGCGGGTGCTGCGCTACGAGCTGCCCGGGCACGGCGGCGCGCCCGCCGAGCCCGCGTCCTCCGTCGACGACCTGGCACGGCGGCTGCTCGCCGTGCTGGACGACGAGGGCATCGACACCTTCGGCTACGCCGGCTGCGCGCTCGGCGCGGCCGTGGGCGCCCGGCTCGCGCTGCTGCGGCCCGACCGGGTCGCCGCGCTCGCGCTGGTGTCGGCCGCCGCCCGCTTCGGCACCGCCGACACCTGGCGGCAGCGCGGGGTCGTGGTGCGCGCCAACGGCCTGGAGCGCACCGCGCAGGCCGGCCCGAAGCGCTGGTTCACCGACGCCTTCCTGGCCACCCAGCCGGCGATCACCGACTGGGCCGTGCAGATGGTCGCCACCACCGACCCGGCCTGTTACGTGGCCGCCTGCGAGGCGCTGGCGGCCTTCGACATCCGCGACGCGCTCGGCAGCATCGGGGTGCCCACCCTGGTGGTGGCGGGCGCCGACGACACCGAGACGCCGCCCGCCGACGCCCGGCTGCTGGTCGCCGGCATCCCCGACGCCCGGCTCGCCGTGGTGCCCGCCACCGGCCACCTCGCGCCCGTCGAGGAGCCGGCCGCGGTCGGCGAGCTGCTGGCCACCCACTTCGGCACCGTCCTGCACGACCACGCCCCCGCAGCGGTGCCGCAGCCCCCGCCCCCGGTGCCGCCCGTACCGCCCGCCCGCATCCCGGCGTCCGCGACGCCCGACCGGCTCGCCGAGGGCGCCCGCATCCGCAGCGAGGTCATCGGCGACAGCGCGGGCACCGACCGGCCCGCGTCCCCCGGTGACGGCTTCGGCAGCGGCTTCGACGCCTTCGCCACCCGGTACGCCTGGGGCGAGATATGGGCCAGACCCGGCCTCGACCGGCGCACCCGCGCCTGTGTCACGCTCACCGCGCTCACCGCGACCGGCCAGCTCGGCGAGCTGGCCGACCACGTCAGGGGCGCGCTGCGGATCGGGCTGAGCCCTGCCGAGATCGAGGAGGTGCTGCTGCACACCGCGGTCTACTGCGGCCTGCCGGCCGCACGGGCGGCACTGGCGGCGGCACGCACCGTGGTCGAACAGGAGACCGGCGGGCATCCGTAGCAGGATGGGATACGCGCGCCGCCGCTCCGCGCGGCGGCGCAGGAAGCCACACCCCAGGGGCGCCCCTGCGCCCCTGGGTACCGAGAGTCCGACCGACGCGTACCGGCGAGGGTGGAATCCAGTGAAGCTGACCAAGAAGAGGCACTCCTGCGTCCGGATGGAGAAGGACGGGATGACCCTCGTCATCGACCCCGGTGCCTTCAGCGAGCAGGACGCGGCGGTCGGTGCCGACGTCATCCTGGTCACCCATGAGCACGCGGACCACTTCGACCCCGAGCGGATCTTCGCCGGCCTCGAAGCCAACCCGGCGGCCGAGCTGTGGACGCTGGCGAGCGTCGCCGACCAGCTCAGCGCCGCCTTCCCCGGCCGGGTGCACACCGTGGGCCACGGAGACACCTTCACCGCGTCGGGCTTCGACGTGCAGGTGCACGGCGAGCTGCACGCGATCATCCACCCGGACCTGCCGCGGATCACCAATGTCGGCTACCTGGTGGACGGCGCCGTCTTCCACCCCGGTGACGCCCTCACCGTGCCCGGGCACCCGGTGGACACCCTGCTGCTGCCGGTGCAGGCGCCCTGGAACAAGCTCTCCGAGGTGATCGACTACGTCCGCGAGGTCAAGCCGCGGCGCGCCGTCGACGTGCACGACGCGCTGCTGACCGACCTGGCCCGGCCGATCTACGACAGCCAGCTGAGCGGTCTGAGCGGCGCCGACCACCTGCGGCTCGCGCCGGGCGACGGCACCGCCGCCTGACCCGGCCGGGGCGTACGGCCCGCTGTCGTACCCAGCCGCTAGGTTGGTGGGCATGCGCATCGCGACCTGGAACATCAACTCGATCACCGCCCGGCTGCCCCGGCTGCTCGGCTGGCTGGAGAGCAGCCGCACCGACGTCCTGTGCGTGCAGGAGACCAAGTGCAGCGACGAGCAGTTCCCGTACGACGAGCTGCGCGAGCTGGGGTACGAGGCGGCGGTCAACGCCGACGGGCGGTGGAACGGCGTCGCGCTGATCTCCCGGGTGGGCCTGACCGACGTGGTCAAGGGCCTGCCCGGCGGCCCGGCGTACGAGGACGTGCAGGAGCCGCGCGCGGTGTCCGCGACCTGCGGCCCGGTGCGGCTCTGGTCGGTCTACGTGCCCAACGGCCGCGAGGTCGGCCACCCGCACTACGCCTACAAGCTCCAGTGGTTCGAGGCGCTGCGCGCCGCCGTGGCCGAGGACGCGGCGGGCGACCGCCCCTTCGCGGTCCTCGGCGACTACAACGTGGCGCCGACCGACCAGGACGTCTGGGACATCGCGGTCTTCGAGGGCGCGACGCATGTCACCGCCCCCGAGCGCGAGGCCCTGGCCGCGCTGCGCGGCACCGGCCTGACCGACGTGGTGCCGCGCCCGCTGAAGTACGACCACCCGTTCACCTACTGGGACTACCGCCAGCTCGGCTTCCCCAAGAACCGCGGCATGCGCATCGACCTGGTCTACGGCAACGAGCCGTTCGGCAAGGCGGTCGCCGACGCGTATGTGGACCGCGAGGAGCGCAAGGGCAAGGGCGCCTCCGACCACGCCCCGGTCGTGGTGGACCTCGACACCTGACGGGCCGCCCTCGGGAAGCGCCGCCCGTACCGGTGACGCCCTCCGGTGCGCTGTCGGCGAACCGGCCGCGGAGGCGCTGCCGCACTGACGGCGGCCGGACCGACCGCCGCCGGGCGGCGGCGCGCGTATGGACGGTGCGTCCGGCGGCGTATACGTGCTGTGAGCCGCGCGCCTGGTATCGGACCGGCTAATGCGGTGCCAGGCTGGGGCGATGGACATCCCTCTCATCACCCGATGGCGCCAGCGGCATGTCCCGGCCCGCTTCGCCGTGTTCGGCGACGGGGGCCGGCCCGGCCCCGAGACGCTGGCCGAACTCCTCGGCGAATGCCAGCTCCTGCGGGACCGCGCGGCCGAGGACGGGGTGGAACTCGACGACTCCGCCGCCTCGTTGAGCGCGCTGGACCAACTCGTGCCCAGCTGGCGCGACGAGGAGGAGCAGGCGCTCGACCGGCTCGGCAACGACGCGGGCCTCTATCTCGGCACCGTCATCGTCCGTACCGTGCCCGGCGCCGGCTGGGAGGTGTCGCCCAACGGCGGCCCCGTGGTGCGGCTCGCGACCGGCCGGGAGATCGACACCGTCGAACTGGGCCACGCCTGGGCCGAGAACGGCAGCCCCGAACTGTCCCAGGTGCTGGCGGAGACCGCGCAGGACTGAGACAGCGCGGCACCGCGGCAACGGCGAAGCACTGGGACGGGGAAGGAGTGCGACAAAAGCGGCGAAGGGGCGGCTGCGTCCATCGGGTGACGCGCCGTCACCCGAATCAGTGGTCCGCGCAGTACGGAGGGGTCAGGCCAGGGCGTGTCAGGGGCGTGGTCGCCCGGCTGCGGCACGGCGTATGTGCATGATGGCGTCAGACGTTCCCTTGACCCACCCATCAGCCTGGCACCGGAGGCACCACGTGGACTCCCTACAGCAGCTGCCGAACATCGGGGCGGTGCTCGCCGACCGTCTGCGCCGCGCGGGCGTCGACGACGCGGGCGAACTGCGCCGGCTGGGCTCAGGCAGGGCCTTCGAGAAGATCCGCCCCGACCTGCCGGACGACGCCTGCACCCACACCCTGCTCGCCCTCGAAGGCGCCCTGCGCGGCATGCGCTGGACCGCGATCCCGCAGACCGAACGCGACACGCTCGTCCACCGCGTGCTCGGCTGACCGCCGCGGGCATGCCGGAACCACTGATCGTCCTCAGCGGTGTCAACAAGCACTTCGGCCGGCTCCATGTGCTCAAGGACATCGACCTGACCGTCGGCCGGGGCGAGGTGGTGGTGATCATCGGCCCCTCGGGGTCCGGCAAGTCCACTCTGTGCCGGGCGATCAACCGGCTGGAGCCGGTGGAGTCGGGCACCATCACCGTCGACGGCCTGCCGCTGCCCGCCGAGGGCCGCCCGCTGGCCCGGCTGCGCGCCGACGTCGGCATGGTCTTCCAGTCCTTCAACCTCTTCGCCCACCGGACCGTGCTGGACAACGTGATGCTGGCGCCGCTGAAGGTACGCCGCCGCTCCAAGGCCGACGCCGAGCGCAAGGCCCGCGAACTCCTGGACCGGGTCGGCCTGTCGGCGCAGGCGGACAAGCTGCCCGCCCAGCTGTCCGGCGGCCAGCAGCAGCGGGTGGCGATCGCCCGCGCGCTGGCCATGGACCCCAAGGCGATGCTCTTCGACGAGCCCACCTCGGCCCTCGACCCCGAGATGATCAACGAGGTGCTGGAAGTGATGCAGCAACTCGCCGAGGAGGGCATGACGATGGTCGTGGTCACCCACGAGATGGGCTTCGCGCGGTCCGCCGCCGACCGGGTGGTCTTCATGTCCGACGGGCAGATCATCGAGGACCGGGTGCCGGAGGAGTTCTTCACCGAACCGCGGACCGACCGGGCCCGCGACTTCCTGTCCAAGATCCTCCACCACTGACCGGCCCCGGGAACCTGATGCGCCGTACCGCCCGGCTCGCCGCCGCGCTCCTGCCCGTGCTGGCCGCCCTCGCCCTGGCCGGCGGCTGCGGCCGGCCGGGCAGCCCGCCGGTCAAGGGGCCGCGGGCCGCCGACCTGCCCGCCTACCACGTGGACACCGGCTTCTCGCTGCCCGCCTCGCCCACCTGGAGCCGCGCCCACCGCCGCGGCCGGCTCGTCGTCGGCGTCAAGGACGACCAGCCCTACCTCGGCGAGCGCGACCCCGCCACGGGGACGTACTCCGGTTTCGACATCGAGATCGCCCGGATGACGGCCGCCTCGCTGGGCTTCCCCGCCGGCCGGATCAGCTTCAAGGCCATCGCCTCGGCCAACCGGGAGACCTCGCTGGGCAACGGCCAGATCGACTTCTACGTCGGCACCTACACCATCAACGCGCTGCGCGAACGGCAGGTGGGCTTCGCCGGCCCGTACTACCTGGCCGGGCAGGGCCTGCTGGTGCGCACCGACGAGCACGACATCAACGGCCCGCGCGACCTGGACGGCAAGAAGGTCTGCTCGGCCGCCGGCTCCAGCTCCATCCAGCGCATCGAGGCCGACTACCCGAAGGCCAAGCCGGTCACCTATGACACGTACTCGGTGTGCGTGGACAACCTGCTCACCTTCCAGGTCGACGCGGTGACCACCGACGACTCGATCCTGCTGGGATACGCCGCCAAGGCCCCCAAGGAGCTGAAGGTGGTCGGCAAGCCGTTCTCGAAGGAGCCCTACGGGATCGGCCTGTCCAAGGGCGACACCGCGCTGCGGTCCGCGCTGGACGACGCCATCGTCGCCCACGAGCGCAACGGCGACTGGAGGCGGGCCTACAACGCCACCCTCGGCCTGTCAGGGGTGCCCGCGCCCACCCCGCCGCCGGTGGACCGCTACTGAGGGGGCGACGCGTGTGAGCGTACTGACCGACAACTTCTCGCTCTACGGAAAGGGGCTGTGGGGCACCGTCCAGCTCACCCTGCTCGCCGGCGCCCTCGCGCTGGCCGTCGGGGTGCTGATCGCCGGCTTCCGGGTGGCGCCGGTCAAGGCGCTGCGGGTGTTCGGCACGGTGTGGGTGACGGTGCTCCGCAACACCCCGCTGACCCTGCTGTTCTTCGCGGTGCTGCTCGGCCTCCCGCGGTTCGGTGTCGTGCTGCCCTTCATGGTCTTCGCCGTACTGGCGCTGGGCGCGTACACCTCGGCCTTCATCTGCGAGGCGGTGCGGGCCGGGATCAACACCGTGCCGCTCGGGCAGGGCGAGGCGGCCCGCAGCTTGGGGATGTCCTTCACCCAGACGCTGTCACTGGTGGTGCTGCCGCAGGCGGCCAGGGCGGTGATCTCGCCGATCGGCTCGACCCTGATCGCGCTGGCCAAGAACTCCGCCATCGCCGGCTCCTTCTCGGTCACCGAACTGCTCGGCACCTACAAACCGCTCAACGAACTGGGTTACAGCATCGTGTGGACCTTTGTGTGGATCGCGGTGGGCTATCTCATCGTCACGCTCGGCCTGGCCGGGATCTTCGCCCTGCTGGAGCGGAAGTTCGGGGTGGCCGGGTGACCGCGAGCAGCGCCCTCTACGACATCCCGGGCCCCAGGGCGCTGGCCAGGCACCGGCTGTACGCGTGGATCAGCGGCCTGCTGCTGGCCGCGCTGATCGGCTTCATCGTCTACCGGCTGGTCGACACCGGGCAGTTCGCGGCCGTCAAATGGCGCCCGTTCACCTACGCGGGCATCCAGCGGCTGCTGCTGACAGGTCTGGCCAACACCCTCAAGGCCTTCGGCTGGGCGGCGCTCGCCTCGCTGGTCTTCGGGGTGGTCTTCGCCGCCGGAAGGCTGTCGGACCACCGGGTGGTGCGCTGGGCGAGCACGCTGGTGGTGGAGTTCTTCCGGGCGATGCCGCTGCTGGTGATGATCTTCTTCATCTTCATCGCGCTCAAGCTGGACCCGATGCTCGCGCTGATCATCGGCCTGACCCTCTACAACGGCTCGGTGCTCGCCGAGGTCTTCCGCGCCGGGGTCAACGCGGTGCCGCGCGGCCAGCGCGAGGCGGCCTACGCGCTGGGGATGCGCAAGACCCAGGTGATGACCCACGTACTGGTGCCGCAGGCAGCCCGGGCCATGCTGCCGGCCATCATCAGCCAGCTGGTGGTGGCGCTCAAGGACACCTCGCTCGGCTATCTCATCACCTACCAGGAGCTTCTGTACTCCGGAAAGCTCATCGCCACCAATCTGGACTACGACCTGCCGTTCATCCCGGTGGTCATGGTGATCGCGCCGGTCTACATCGGCATGTGCATGCTGCTGTCGTGGTGCGCCAACCTGATCGCCAGGCACGAGCGGCGCAGCCCCAGGGCCGAGGGCGTCGCGGTGACGGAGGACCTGCCCGAGGAGATCTGAGCGCTGGCCGACCCGCCGGACATGGCGGAGGGTGACGGGTGGGACGCAATCCCGGTTTGTCCGACCCGCGGGTCGGGCAGCCGCACCGCAGGGACGGACCGACCCGCGAGGAAAGAGACGGCCATGGACGACACCACCACCCACACCCCGGTCATGGGCGACGCCGACCTCGCCGAGCTGGGCCAGCAGCTGCGGGTCGACGCGGTCCGGGCCGCGGCCGCCGCCGGATCGGGGCACCCCACTTCCTCGATGTCCGCCGCCGACCTCATGGCGGTGCTGCTCGTCCGGCATCTGCACTACGACTTCGACCGGCCCGGCCATCCCGGCAACGACCACCTGATCCTCTCCAAGGGCCATGCCTCGCCACTGCTCTACTCCGCCTACAAGGCCGTGGGCGCCATCACCGACGAGGAGCTGCTCACCTTCCGCAAGCTCGGCAGCCGGATGGAGGGCCACCCCACCCCCCGGCTGCCCTGGGTCGACGTGGCCACCGGATCGCTCGGCCAGGGCCTGCCCGTCGGCGTCGGCGTCGCCCTCGCGGGCAGCCGGCTCGACCACCTGCCCTACCGCACCTGGGTGATCTGCGGGGACAGCGAAATGGCCGAGGGCTCGGTCTGGGAGGCGTTCGAGCACGCCGGCATCGAGGGCCTCGACCACCTCACCGCGATCATCGACGTCAACCGGCTCGGCCAGCGCGGACCCACCCGGCACGGCTGGGACCTGGACGCCTACGCCCGCAGGATCCGCGCCTTCGGCTGGCACACCGTGGAGGTCGACGGCCACGACATCGACGCCGTCGACCGGGCCATGAGCACCGCCCGCACCACCCGCGGCGCCCCCACCGCGATCATCGCCCGCACCCGCAAGGGCCGGGGCGTGGCCGCCGTCGAGGACCGCGAGGGCATGCACGGTAAGCCGCTGCCCGACCCGGACGAGGCCGTACGGGAGCTGGGCGGCCGGCGCGACCTGCGGGTCGAGGTGCATCCGCCGCACGACGCTGAGCCGCCCAAGCGGGGCGGCGGCGACCCGCACACCGCCCTGCCGCGCTACGCCACCGGCGGCGACCCGGTGGCCACCCGTACCGCCTTCGGCGAGACGCTCGCCGCGCTCGGCTCGCTGCACGACGACATCGCGGTGCTCGACGGCGAGGTCGGCGACTCCACCAAGGCGCAGCTCTTCGCCGCCGACCACCCCGAGCGCTATATCGAGTGCTACATCGCCGAGCAGCAGCTGATCGCCACCGCCGTCGGCCTCGGGGTGCGCGGCTGGAAGCCCTACGCGTCGACCTTCGCGGCCTTCCTGACCCGCGCCCACGACTTCCTGCGGATGGCCGCGATCAGCCGCTCGGCGATCAACGTGGTCGGCACCCACGCGGGCGTCGCCATCGGCGAGGACGGCCCGTCCCAGATGGCGCTGGAGGACCTCGCGATGATGCGGGCCATCCACGGCACCACCGTGCTCTACCCCTGCGACGCCAACCAGACCGTGCAGCTGGTCACCGCGATGGCCGACCGGCCCGGCATCAGCTATCTGCGGGCCACCCGCGGCGAGGGGCCGGTGATCTACGGGCCCGGCGACGCCTTCCCGATCGGCGGCAGCAAGGTGCTGCGCTCCCACCAGGACGACCAGGTCACCCTGATCGGCGCCGGTGTGACCGTCCACGAGGCGCTGGCCGCCGCCGGCCAGCTGGTCGCGGACGGCATCCGCGCCCGGGTGATCGACCTCTACTCGGTCAAGCCGGTCGACACCCGGACGCTGCGGACCGCCGCCGCGGACACCGGGCGCTTCGTGATCGTCGAGGACCACCACCCCGAGGGCGGCCTCGCCGACGCGGTCATGGAGTCCTTCGGCAACGGCCACCCCACCCCGCGGCACACCCGGCTCGCCGTCCACACCATGCCGGGCTCCGCGACCCCCGCCGAGCAGCTGGACGCGGCCGGCATCAGCGCCCCGTCCATCGCCGCCGCGGCCCGCAAGCTCGTCGCGAGCTGAGCGACCTGGGCGGTCGAGTCACCTGATCCGCCCGAGCCACCCGGGCGGTGCGCGTCCGAGCCGCCCGCGCCCTGCCCCCCGCCCGACCCCGTGACGCCCGGCCGCACGCGAAGTGACCGCCGGGCGGCGCGGGGCTGTCCGGCCGCGTGAACGCCGGGCGGCGCGGTGGTGTCCGGCCCATTGACAGCGCCCTCCGCGCCCCTGAGCCTTGACCGACGTCAGCGTCGACGCAGGGGAGGGGCCTCATGGCCGCCAGATTTGGCACGGGCAGCAGCAGGAGCGCGGTCACAGGGGCGGCGGCGCCCGAGCGGCCCGCGCCGGTGCGCCGCCGGGCGGCGGGCCTGGGCGCCGCGGCCCTCGGCGGGGCCCTCGCGCTGACCGCCGCGGCCGTCACCCCCGCCGCCGCCCACCCCGGCCCGCAGCACCGTCCCCAGCACGGCAGGCCGGCCGTCCACTACGTGGCGCTCGGCGACTCCTACACCTCGGGACCCGCCATACCCGCGCAGGTCGACGCGAACTGCGCCAGGTCGGACCGCAACTACCCCTCGCTGGTCGCCGCCGCCGGGCGCTACGCGAGCGTCTCCGACGTCAGCTGCAGCGGCGCCACCACCGCCGAGATGTGGAAGGCGCAGGGCACCAACGGCCCGCAACTGGACGCCGTCACCCGGGACGCCACCCTGGTCACCGTGCAGATCGGCGGCAATGACGTCGGCTTCGGCTCGATCATCGCCACCTGCGCGGGTCTGAGCGTCACCGCCCCCACCGGCAGCCCCTGCAAGCAGCACTACCAGGCGAGCGGCATCGACCAGCTCACCGTCAACGTCGTGAAGACCGCCCCGAAGATCGCCCAGGTGCTGCGGGCCGTCCACCGCCAGGCCCCGCGTGCCCGGGTCGTCGTGGTCGGCTACCCCGACCTGCTGCCCGACGACGGTGTCGGCTGCTTCCCCGCCGTGCCCTTCGCGGCCGGCGACTTCCCGTATCTGCGGGACACCGAGAAGAAGCTCAACGCCATGCTGCGGATCGAGGCGCTGCTCGGCGGCGCCGAGTACGCCGACACCTACCGGCCGACCATCGGCCACGACATGTGCAAGGCGCCCGCCGACCGCTGGATCGAGCCGCTGGTGCCCGCCTCGCCCGCCGCACCCGCGCACCCCAACGCCAAGGGCGAGGCGATCATGGCGCAGGCCGTCACCGCCCGGATCGGTGACTCGGGCAGCCGCCGCTGAGAAGTCGCAGGTAAGGGCACCCTGAGATAAGGCGACCCTGAGTCGCGGGCGCGCGCGGCGTCATGGATCATCGATCCATGCCGGTCCTGATAGCCGCGTGCGCCTTCGCGATGACCCTCGTCGGCGGAGTCGTCGCCCAACGCGTCGGGGACCGCCGCCACCTCGTCCTCGGACTCGCCGCCGGGCTGATGCTCGGCGTCGTCGGATTCGATCTGCTGCCCGAGGCGCTGGAGACCCAGCCCCGGGTGATCTTCGGGGTGCCCGCGGCGCTGCTGATGTTCGTCGCCGGCTTCCTCGCGCTGCACATCATCGAGCGCTCGGTCGCCATCCACCGCGCCCACGAGGGCGAGTACGCCCCGCACGCGCACGGCCACGGGCACGCGCACGACCCCGTCAAGGGCATCGGCGTCACCGCGGCGGCGGCACTGGTCGGCCACAGCGTCATGGACGGCTTCGCGATCGGTGCCGCCTTCCAGGCCGGCAGCACCGTCGGCATCGTGGTCGCCATCGCGGTCGTCGCGCACGACTTCGCGGACGGCTTCAACACGTACACGATCACCCGGCTGTACGGCAACGGCCGCCGCCGGGCGCAGCTGCTGCTCGCCGCCGACGCGATCGCCCCGGTGGTCGGCGCGTCCGTGACGCTGGCCTTCACCATCCCGTCCGGCGCGCTCGGCCTCTACCTGGGCTTCTTCGCCGGCTTCCTGCTCTACCTGGCGACCTCCGACATCCTCCCCGAGGCGCACAGCCCGCACCCGTCCAGTTCCACGCTGCTGTGCACGGTCGCGGGCACCGGCATCATGTGGCTGGTGATCGGTCTCGCTGACTGAGCCTCTTGGACGTCGCCGTGGCCGCCTTGGTGACGTCGGCCACCAGCTCCACCACGTCCGAGCCGTATGCCTGGGAATTGACCACCCGCAGCAGCAGGCAGAAGGTCGCGTCCACCCCGTGCTTGCGGGCCAGCCGCCCGTGGTGCCTGGCCAGATACCGTACGGCCGCCTGGTTGGCGATACCGCGCTGGCCCGAGGACAGGAAGACCGGCCGGTCGTTGCCCGTGTCGCCGGCCGCCGCGAGCCGGGCCAGCAGCACGTGCTCGACGGCGCCCTTCTCCAGCGGGTAGGTCTCGCCGCCGACCGTGATCGCGCCCTGCTCGGGGCCGGGCGCCGCGTCGGTGTTGACCTCGATCCCCGGCAGCATCGACCGCAGATGCGCCCCGAGCCGCAGATTCTCCGCCGGGCCGCCGATGCAGAACTCGGTGCGCGCGCCGAAGCCCTGCCAGGCCGTGTCGTGCGCGAGCACCTCCGCGTGCGCCCCGCACTCCTTGATCACCGCGGCCAGCTCAAGGAGTGCGAAGGCGTCGTGCCGCGCCACGCTCCAACTGCGCGGACCCGGGTCGCGCGGCACCACGAGCAGGCACTCGGAGTCCTTCGGCAGCCCGAAGAAGCGCCGCTTTCGCTGGAGCCTGCGCTGCCACAGATAGGTGCGGGCGAACCAGCCGAGCGCCACGCAGACGGCGGCCGCGGCCAGGCCAAGGACGAGATTGCGGAGGTCGTCGCTCATGGCGCGGCATCGTAGCGGTGTTCGAGCGGTGCCGACTATGGTGCGGGCCGGTGGCGGCGGGCGGCCCCCGCCGCCACCGGTCAGGCCGGGAGCAGCGCCAGGATGTCCGCGGCGGCGCCGGTCTCGCCCAGCCGCGGGAAGATCGTCGTGACGGCGCGGTCGTGCGCGGCGGCGTCCATGTCGGTCACCGCGTCGGTGGCCACCGTGACGTTGTAGCCGTGCTCGTACGCGTCGCGGGCCGTGGACTCCACACCGATGCTGGTGGAGATCCCGCACAGCACGATCTGGGTGACACCGCGGCGGCGCAGCTCCAGGTCGAGGCCGGTGCCGTAGAAGGCGCCCCACTGCTGCTTCGAGACGGTGATGTCGGACGGCTGCCGGTCCAGCTCGTCGACCAGCTCGGTCCAGCCCTCGGGGAAGGCCCGGGAGGCGGCGGGGCCGCCGTCGGTACGGCCGGGCGCTCCACCGGTGACGTTGACCAGCACCACCGGCAGGCCCGCCTTGCGGAAGGCGGCGGCCAGCCGCGCGCTGCGGGCGACGACCTCGTCCGCCGGGTGGGCGGTCGGCAGGGCGACGATGCCGCGCTGGAGGTCGATGACGACCAGGGCGGTACGGGAGTCGAGGGTGGTGACACTCATCGGGGGACATCTCCTGTGGGGTAGGGGTGCGGAACTGCGCCGTCGGCTTGCGGGGACTCCACCAGGCGGCGGAGCAGCGGGAGGGCGCCGGCCAGGGCGTGGTGCTCCTCCGGGGTGAGCCGGGTGTCGATCGCCCGCGCCAGCCAGCCGCGCCGGGCCGCCCGGCCGGAGCCGAGCAGCTCCCCGCCCTCGGCCGTCAGCGAGAACACCACCTGCCGGCCGTCGGTGGCGTGCGGGGTGCGGGCGACGAGCCCGCGCTCCTGGAGGGCGGCCAGCGTCATCCGCATCGACTGCGGTCTGACCAGCTCACCGCGGGCGAGCGCGGCCGTGGTCGCCGGCCCCTCCCGCCCCAGCCGTCCCAGCACCGACTGCTGCGAGGGGGTCAGCTCCGCCTGCGCGGAGACCGCCCGCAGCCGCCTGGCCAGCTGGGCGACCAGCGTGGTCAGCTCGTCCGCGGTACGTGCGCGATCGGCTGGCGGCATACCGCCACCGTAGGAGATCAACAGGAAAACTTACAAGTTTGCCTGTCGAGTCGGCTGCCGATTCTGTCGCCGCCGGAAAACAGCCCGTAGCAGTGCCGTAACGCCCCGGGTGTCCAATGCCGGACGGACAGCGGTCCGGCACGTGGCGGGGGAGGGTTTGATGGCGGCGGAATTCACGTACTACTTCCGGTCCTTGGTGGCGGCGCTCGGCGAACGGCCGGGCTGGTACGGGCTGTACGCACAACGTGAGCCCGGCGCGGCCCGCGCCCACGAGACCGGGCTGGAGGTGCCGCCCTGGGACGTGGTCAGGACCGTGCTGCGCGACCTCGCGGTCAACTCCGGCGCCGGCGACGTCGATCCCGGCGAGGCGGGACGGGCGTACGCCATGCACCGTGCCGCCCTCGCCGCCGAGGACGCCGCTCCTGACGCCGAGGCCCGGCTGCGCGGCCGGCTCGCGGTGGCCACCCGGGCCCGCGAGACAGCGGTTTCCCGCGCCCGTGAGGCCGCCCGCGCCTACGCCCACCACCCCACAGTGCCCCGCGCCAACGCGCTGGCCTGGACCCGCGACGAGCTGACCCGCACCACCTCGCGCTGCACGGACCTGCACCAGCGGCTCGCCGCCGTGGCCCTGCCCGAACCCGAGCAGCCGGCCCCCGCGCCCGAGACCGCGCCCGCGGCACGGCGACCGCGGGGCGCGCGCTTCGCCGGGGCCTTCGAGCCGACAGCCAAGGCGGCGCCCGCGCCGGAGGCGGCCAGGCCCGCCGCGCCGCGCGGGGCACGCTTCGCGGGCGCGCCCGAAGCCGGGGCGGTCGCCCTTCCCGGCGCTCCCGGCGCTCCCGGCGCGCCCGCCGCCCGTTTGCCGCGGGGCGCTCGCTTCGCCGGGGCGCCCGAGCCGGTCGCGCAGCCGCAGCGCCCGGTCGCCGACCCCCGGTGGGCCGCGGAAGCGCGGACCGAGGCCGCTCGCCTCGGCCGGCTGCGGCAGTCGGGGGAGAGCGGCGCCGCCTACCTCGTACTCAGCGCCGCCGCCGAAGGCCCGGCCGAGCGGATTCCCTACGTGGTGCGGGAGTTGGAGCGCACCGGCCTCGCCGCGGACGTGGCGACGCTGCTCTGGGAGATCGCGGCAATGGCGCCGCGGCCGGTCGCGGACGCGGTCTTCGCCCTCGCTGCGGACGGGCGGGGGGAGCACTCTCGCACCCTGCTGCACCAGGTGGCCGCGCGGGCGGCGGGTGATGTCGCGCTGGTCGCCGACCTGCTGCACGCCGGAGGCCGCTCCGCCGAGGCCGGCGAACTCCTCGAAACGGTCGCGCGCGGCCGTAACGCCGACGCCGCCGCCGCGGTGGCCCGCGCCCGCCCCACCCTCACCGACCTGCTCCTCGCGGCGGCGGCCCGGGTCTCCCCGCCCTGCCACCGCGACCTCGCCGCCCCCCAGCACCACCGCCTGCCCTGCAGTCCTAGCGGACCGGGCGGCGGCCCGACCGGCGCCAGCGGCGGCCGAGGTAGGCGAGGTCGGCGACGAAGAGCACGATGCCGAGGACCAGCAGGAAGAGCAGGCCGTGGACGACCGCGCCGATGAGGCCCAGCACCATCGCCACGATGATCAGCAGCAGAAAAAGAACCATGACGCGGTACCTCCTCGGTCCGGTCGGCCGCGCGGGCGAGCCGTGGGGTCAGCGGCGGGCGAGCTGGCGCTCGCCATTGGCGCCGGGCTGGTAGGGAAGGCCGTAGTGCTTGAAGAGCGCCGGCTCGTCCTCGGCCGGCAGGACGTCGTCGGTGCCGATGGACGGTGATTCCCTGACCAGCGCCCTGTCGTAGCCGACCTTCACATAGCCGGGCCCGACCTGGGCGTCGTCCAGGGGGACGAACACCAGCCGGTGGCGGGTGGGCAGTCCCACCTGGACGGTGGCCATCGCGGGCTCGTCGGTGCTGGTGTCCACGTAGACGGCCTCCAGCGTGCCGATCTTGTGGCCGTCGGGGTCGACGACGTCATGCGTCCGCCACTCGCGGATGTCCCCGATACGGATCATGCTCCTGGTCCTTTCGCACGGCCGGATCGAACCGGCGTCACACTCACAGCCTTCCCCGGACCGCGCGTCTCAGTTCACCGGAAGGCGGGCGCGTACGCCGTCGGCGAGGTCCCGCACGCCGCCGGTCAGGCTGTCCGCCGCGGAGTGGACGCCGTCACCTGTCCTGTGCACCCGGTCGGTGACGGCGTCCGTCGCGTGCCGGGCGCCGCTCTTGGTGCGGTAGGCGAGCGACGGTTTGCCGTGCGTGTCGGCGGCGGCGAGCAGCAGTGCGCCGAGCAGCGACAGGTCGGCGAAGAACCGGCCGCGCTGCCGGGCGCGTTCCTCGGGGTCGGTGATCGTCCAGAAGGGGTCGACCGCGAGCGCGGCCGGCGCCAGGGTGACGGCCAGCGCCGCCGCGGCCACCCGCGGCATCCGGCCGAGCGCCAGCAGGGCCCCGGCGCCCACCTGGACGGCGCCGGTGATCCTGGCCAGCTGCTCGGGATCCTGCGGCAGCTTCCGGAGGCGGTCGGCGAACGGCAGCGCGGTCGGTGTCACGTCGGACGGCGACGCCTCGGGGTGGCGCAGCGCCGCGTAACCGCCGCTGACGAAAACCGAGGCGAGCAGGGGACGGGCGAATTTCCTCAGTACGGCCATAACGCCCGTCTGCCCCGGCCGGCCGCCCCGACACGTGGGTCAGCGCTGCGGTGCGTCCATCTGGCCGAAGCGCGTCTCGGCGAAGACGAAGGCCGTCCTGCCGGCCCCGAAGGGCTCCCGGAAGGGGTGGTTGAGCTGGGCGGTCAGGCTGATGGCGAAGGCGACCGCCGCGGCGGCGAAGCACAGGGCGACGAGGTGGCGCGGCGTCGCGGTGAGGCCGAGGACCGCGGGGAAGGCGACCAGGAAGGACCCGGAGACGACCATCGCCAGCCAGATGATCCGGGGTATCCCGGCCTTGGCCGCGGCGGCCCGGTCGGTGCGCGTCTCGTACACGGTCGCCAGCGCGGACTGGGCCGCGGTCTTGGCCGCCTGCTGGTCGGGCCGCACGGCGACCGCGCCGCGGACGGCGCCGCGCACCCGGTCCAGCGCCTGCCAGGTCGCGGGGCTGGTCCGCCCGTGGCGGAGTTCGGGGAATTCAACGGTACGGACATCCGCGGTGTACCGCCGCAGCAGTCCGCGCACGGTGGTGCGGTCGGCTGCGGCCAGGCCGCCCGCGGCCCAGTAGGCGTCGGTCAGCGCGCGCGCCTCGTCGTAGGTGCCGGAACGCGCGGTGCTGAGCGCCGACCAGCTGCCGGCGACCTGGAAGCCGGTCAGCAGGATGAAGGAGCTGAGCAGCACCGCGCCGATGATGGACAGCGCCTGGCTGCCGTAGTCCCCTTCTGCCGTGACGCGGCCTCTGCCGAGGAATCGGCCGAGGCAGAAGGCGAAGGCGGCGCCGCCGAGGGTGGTCAGCAGGGGGACGGCGTAAGGCGACATGGCACTCCCATGGGGTCGGGCGGGCTCGCGGCAAGCGCCCTGCCGAGTACCGCGACAGCGTGGACATGGCACTCCCAGGGGTCGGGCGGGTGGTTCTAGCGCCGGCGCCGCGCCTGGCGGAAGGGGACCGCGGCGAGCAGCGCGGGCAGCAGGACGGCCGACATCGTCAGCAGCCACCAGCGCGCGGCGTCGCCGGAACCCCGGTCGTACGGCTCGTCGGCGAGCGGCGGCAGCACGCCGGCGGTGGCGGCCGGGGCTGCGGGGGAGGGGCC
>NZ_JAJSYW010000055.1:0-53024 GCF_036815005.1 Streptomyces sp. IBSBF 2435
CTGGCGGCCGCTCTCCCGCTGCTGGAGAGGATCACCCGACGTGTCTGAACCCGCGAACCGGCGCCCCGCCGGACCTGCCAACTCGCCAACGCACCGACCAGCCGACCAGCCGAGCAGCCGACCAGCCGACGACGCGACGACCCGCCGACCACGACCGGAGCACGGACCGCACGGACGGAGTCCCGATGACCGATCAGAGCGAACGGACCCTGGCCGCGCCCCGTCCGCCCGGCGAGCACCGGGTCTGGCCCAGATCGTTCGCCGACCGGCTCACCGAACCGCTGCCCGGCCTGCGCACCCTGGTCCGCACTGTCCGCGAGTGCGTCATCCGCCCGCCCGCCCACACCCTGCGCCAGGTGCCGCTGCTGCCGGTCGACCCGGGCCCGCTTCCCGAGCCGCGGCCCGGCACCATCGGCCTCACCTGGGCCGGCCACGCGAGCTGGGTGATCAGCGTGGGCGGGCTGACCGTCCTCACCGACCCGGTCTGGTCGCGCCGCATCCCCGGCACCCCCGCCCGGATCACGCCGGTGGGTGTGCCGTGGGAGGCGCTGCCCCCGGTCGACGCGGTCGTCATCAGCCACAACCACTACGACCACCTTGACGCGCCCACCCTGCGCCGGCTGCCCCGCGACACCGCGCTGCTCGTACCGGCCGGCCTCGCCGCCTGGTGCCGCCGCCGCGGCTTCACCCGGGTGACGGAACTGGACTGGTGGGAGGCCGCCCAGATCAACGGCGTCCGCTTCGACTTCGTCCCCGCGCACCACTGGAGCCGGCGCAGCCTCACCGACAGCTGCCGGTCGCTGTGGGGCGGCTGGGTCCTGACCGACCCGGCGGGCCCGCGGGTCTACTTCGCCGGCGACACCGGCTACGGCGACTGCTTCACCGACATCGGCCGCGCCCACCCCGGCATCGACCTGGCCCTGCTGCCGATCGGCGCGTACGCGCCCCGGCGGTTGCTGCGGGCGGTCCACACCGACCCGGAGGAGGCGGTCCAGGCCTTCCGCGACCTCGGCGCCGCCGCGATGGCCCCGATGCACTGGGCGACGTTCCTGCTCTCCAGCGAGCCCCCGCTCGAACCCCTCACCCGCCTCCGCACCGCCTGGTCCGCCGCCGGCCTCCCCCGCGACTCCCTGTGGGACCTCCCCGTAGGCGCCTCCCGCCGCCTGACCCGCGCGGCGGCGGGGTAGCCCGCCTTTCGCGCGAAGGGGTCTCACGCCAGCGGGGGGCGTCACGTCCGTGAGGGGGTCTCGCTCCCGTGAGGGCGCCTCACCTCCGTATGCGGGCCTCACCCTCGTAAGGCAGCCTCACGCCCGTGAGAGGGCCTCACCCCCCCATACGTGCGCCCCGCGCAAGAAGGCCTCACGCCGGTGACAACCCCTCACCCCCCGGCAGGGGCCTTGCGGAAGTGCCGGAACACCGCCGGCCCCGCCGCGATCGCGAAGGTCAGGCCGACCGCCAGGGCCACGCCCTGCCAGGGCTCAGGGAAGAGCGAGCCGCCCAGGATGCCGATCAGCTGATACGTCGCCGCCCACGCCAGGCACGCCGGCACATCGCCGCGCACGAACCGCCGCAGCGGCATCTCGGACATCAGGCACGCCACCATCACCGGGATACGGCCCGCCGGCACCAGCCGGGAGAGGACGAGCACCGCCGCCCCGTGCTCGTCGAGCCGCCGCTGGGCGGCGGCGAGCGTGTGCTCGTCGGCCCGCTGCTGCAGCCGGTGCAGCCAGCGCGAGCCGCCGCGCGACCGTACGCCGCGCAGCCCCAGCAGATACAGCCCGATGTCGCCCAGCAGCGCCGCGAAGGACGCCACGCAGAAGACGCCGAGCAGTGCGAAGGGATCGGTCTGGTGGAAGGCGACCACCGCCGCGCTGGAGACGATCGCCCCGGTCGGCACCACCGGCACCAGTGAACCCAGCGCCACCAGCAGGAACAGCGACGGATAGCCCACCGCCTGCTGCGCGCCCTCCGAGGGCGGCGGATTCGCCGCGGCCGCCGCCAGGAAGGCGATCACCCTGCGGTCTCCCGCCCGGCCGTGTCCGCGACCGTGACGCTCTGCCCGTGCGCCAGCCGGTGCACAGCGACCCCCGGTGCCGCGTCCGCCGCGAGCCGGACGAACTCGTCGCCCGGGGTGTGGAATTCGTGCGGCCGGACCGCGTCCATCCCGACCGGCCAGAAGGTCCCGTAGTGCACCGGCACCGCCACCCGCGGGGCCAGCCGCACCAGCGCCTGCGCCGCCCGCGCGGCGTCCAGGTGCCCCTGGCCCAGGAACGGACCCCACCCGCCGACCGGCATCAGCGCGACGTCGCAGGGGCCGACCGCCTCCGCCATCGCGTCGAACAGCCCGGTGTCCCCGGCGAAGTACGTCCGTGCGGCCCCTTCGACCACGTAGCCGAGCGCGGGCGCCCGCTGCGGCCCCACCGGCAGCCGCCGCCCGTCGTGCGCGGCCGGCACCACCCGTACGGTCAGCGCCCCGAATACCAGCGACTCGCCGGCCGCCACCTCCGTCAGCCGCAGCCGGTCGCGCACCCGGCGCAGCCCCGGGACGGCCGCGAGGGCGCCGCGCGGCAGCAGCACCGGGGTGCCGGGCGCGAGCCTGGCGAGCGACCCGATGTGCAGATGATCGGCGTGCAGATGCGACACCAGCACCACGTCGGCCGCGGCGGCCTCGGGCGGCGGCACCGCACCGCTCCGCCGGCGCAGATGGGCCAGCCTGCGTGCGAACAGCGGGTCGGTGAGCACGCGCATGCCGGAGTCCCGCACGGTCACCGTGGCATGCCCCCACCACGTGATCTCCACCGCCACCGCGCCCGTCCCTCCGCCGTGTCCGCCACCGGTACCGTCCGCCACCTGTGCAGCCGCCCGCGCCGCCGCCTCCGCGCCTCGTCCGGAGCCGCGCCCCCCGCCACGCCGCGTCCCTTCCCGCGCGACCCGAGCGTATGCCCTCCGCCGCAGGTCCGGCGGTACGGGTCCCGCGGTACGGATATGGCAGGGTGGAGGCGTGCCTCAGCCGGGAGAGAGTCGGAGACGGGCCGCGGGGCGCAGCGCTGTGCGGGCCGTCGGACGCGTGCTCGCGGTATGGGCGGTGGCCTCCGCCACCCTCGCCGTTCTGGCCTGGCTCCTCCCCGACTTCCGCCTTGAGGCGCCGGACGGCGACAGCCCCACCCAGATCGCGGTCACCGCGGGGATCGGCGCGGGCGCCTTCGGCGTACTGAGCGCGCTGGTGTGGCCGCTGCTGGTCAGGGCGTTGCTGCTGGTGCCCGCGCTGGTGCTCGGCGCGCTGGTGTTCTTCCTCAACGGCTCGCTGCTGCTGGTCGCGCTGAGCGTCACCCCGGACGGCAGGGGAGCGGTCACGCCCGCGACCGCCGTGGTGATCGCCGCCGTGATGTCGGCGGCGTCGTCGGCGACCAGCACCGCGCTCGCCGTGCGCGACGACGCCGCCTACGGGCGGCGGCTGGCCCGGCTGGCGGGCCGGCGCCGCCGCCACGCGGGCGACCCGCCGCTGCCGACCGCCCCGGGCACCGTCTTCCTCCAACTCGACGGCGTCGGCCACGATGTGCTGCGCTCCGCCCTGACCTGCGGCGCGCCCGCGATGCCCACGCTGGCCGGCTGGCTCGGCAGCACCCACCGGCTCACCGCGTGGCACACCGACTGGAGCAGCCAGACAGGCGCGAGCCAGCTGGCGATCCTGCACGGCAGCAACCACGATGTGCCCGCCTTCCGCTGGTTCGAGAAGGAGACCGGCCAGGTCATGGTGTGCAACCGGCCCTCCACCGCGGCCGAGTTGGAGCGCCGGGCGGTCGAACGCACCGGCTCGCCCGGCCTGCTCGCCATGGACGGCGCCAGCCGCGGCAATCTCTTCACCGGCGGCGCGGAGCAGTCCGCGCTGGTGATGTCGGTGGCGGCCCAGCGGGGGAAGTTCAGCCGGTCCAGGTCCGGTTACTTCGCCTACTTCTCCGATCCCGCCAACGCGGTGCGCACCGCCTGGTCGTTCGTCGCGGAAGTCGGCCGGGAGGTCGTGGAGTCCAGTGCGTCACGGCTGCGCAGGGACCGCCCCCGTATCAAGCGCGGCGGCATCTACCCGGTGCTGCGGGCCTTCGCCACGGTCGTGGAGCGGGACGTGGCCGTCGCCGCGGTTGTCGGCGACATGCTCGCCGGGCGCACCGCCGTCTACGCCGACCTGGTCGCCTACGACGAGGTCGCCCACCACTCGGGCCCCGGCAGCAGGGACGCCCGCAAGATCCTCACCCGCCTCGACCGCTCGGTCCGGCTGATCGCCGACGCGGCACGCTACGCGCCCAGGCCGTACCGGATCGTGCTGCTCTCCGACCACGGCCAGAGCGGCGGCGAGACCTTCGAGGACGCGTACGGTACGGGGCTGCGCGAGCTGGTACGCGCCGGGTGCGGGCTGCCGCCCGCCGGGCGGGAGTCGGGGCGGCGGGCCGGGCGGCGTACGGGTGCCGAGGCGCGGGCCGCGGCCCGCAGCGCCCTGCGCCGCCCGGAGCGCGGCCGGCGGCCCGCGGAGGAGGCCGCCTGCGAGGGGCCGCCGTCCGACCCGATCGTGCTCGCCTCGGGCAACCTCGGCCTGGTCGCCTTCCCCGACATCGCCGGCCGGGCGACGCTGGAGGAGATCGAGCGGCGCTGCCCCCGGTTGCTGCCCACGCTCACCGCGCACCCGGGGATCGGCTTCGTGCTCGTACGCAGCGCGCAGCGCGGGCCACTGGTCCTCGGCCCGGGCGGCGCAGAGCACGAGCTGGACTCCGGGCGGGTGACGGGGACGGACCCGCTGGCGTGCTTCGGCGCGGGCGCGGCGGGCGCGGTGCTGCGGGTGCACGGCTTTCCGCATACGGCCGACCTGATGATCAACTCGGCCGTGGACCCCCTGACCGGGGCCGTGCACGCCTTCGAGGAGCAGGCCGGGTCGCACGGGGGCCTCGGCGGTCCCCAGTCCCTGCCCTTCGTGCTGGCCCCGGCCGAACTGCCGCTCCCGGCGGAGCCGATCGTCGGGGCCGAGTCGCTGCACACGGTGTTCCGTACGTGGCTGGCACCGTCTCCCGCGCCGGCCACCGACCCGCCGGCCGCGGCCCCGGTCCTCCGCCCCCGCGGCGGCCTGTCGCGCACGTCCCCCCAGTCCTGAGCCCGCGCCGTCGGCGGATCCTGCGCGGGCGGCCCTCAGCGGCGGGCGGTCGCCGTCAGGCGGGCGGGCAGGCGGAACTGGCGCAGTTCCTGCGCGCGATGCGGGCACGGCTGACCCCGCAGGACGTCGGACTGCCGCCCGGAGCCCGGCGCAGGACCCCCGGTCAGCGCCGCCAGGAAGTGGCCCAGCTCGCCTCGGTCAGCATCGACTGGTACATCCGGCTGGAGCAGGGCCGGGTCGGCACACCCGGCGCGGCGGTGCTGGACGCGCTGGCCGGGGCGCCGCGGCTGTCGCCCGCCGAGGTGCGGCACCTGCATCTGATCGGCCGCGGCGGGGTGCCGCTGCCGCTGTACGACCGGCCGCTGGTCGGCGGCTCGCTGCGCGCCCTGCTCGACGGGATGCCGCTGCTGCCCGCGTACGTCCCGGACTTCCGGCTGGACGTGCTGGCCCACAACGCGGCAGCCGCGGCGCTGTTCGGCGCGGACTACGGCACGCCGGGCGCGGACAATCTGGCCCGCGCCCTCTTCCTGCCGACACCGGTACGGGCGATGCAGCTCGACTGGGCGCGGGTCGACCGGGAGACGGTCGGCAATCTGCGGGCGAACCGGCCCGGCACCGCGACGACCTCCCCTTGCCTGAACTGATCGCCGAACTGCGCTCGGCCAGCGCGGACTTCGCGACCTGGTGGGACGACCAGACGGTCAAGGAGCGGGACCACGGCACAAAGCGCGTGCCGCATCCGGCGGTTGGCGAACTGACTGTCAACTACGACGCGTTGGCCGTGCCCGGCGGCTTCGACCAGCGCCTGATCGCGGTCACACCGGCCGACCCGGCGGCCGAACGCGCCCTGCGTACGCTCGTGCCCGGACACGTCGCCGCCCGCGCGACCACGGGCGTCCGCCCGATCGCGGCCTGACACGTACCCCCGACACACATACGTACCGCCCGACGCCTCCCGGGCTCCTCCGGCAGCCGGTTACGCGGTGGCCCCGCCGTCCAGGACGAGGTCCGTGCCCACCGTCGACGCCGCCTCGGGCGAGGCCAGGTGGAGGACGGCGGCCGCGACCTCCGCGGTGGTGGAGGCGCGGCCGAGCGGCAGGTCGGCGCGCATACGGGCCGCCTTCGCCGCCGGGGTCTCGCCGGGGCGCGAGGACATCGGCGTGTCCACGGGGCCCGGGCTGACCGCGTTGATCCGTATGCCGTCCGCGATGTGGTCCAGCGCCGCGCTGCGGGTCAGCGCGCTCACCGCGGCCTTGCTCGCCGCGTACGCCCCGAGGCCGGGCGCCCGCCGGTGCGCGCCGATGTTGGAGGCGATGTTGACGATGGCGCCGCCGCCGTGCCGCCGCATGTGGGCGATCTCGTGCTTCATCGACAGCCACAGCCCGGTGAGGTTGGTGTCGACGGTGCGCCGCCATGCGTCCTCGGCCATGTCGCCTACGGGGCCGGGCGCCACGAGTATGCCGACGCCGTTGACGGCGACGTCGAGCGAACCGAGGCGGGCGACGGTCCGCGCGACCATGGCTTCCGCGTCGGGGCCGCGGGTGACGTCGGCGGTGACCGCCACCGCGGTGCCGCCGCCGGCCTCGACCAGGGCGACGGTCGCGTCGAGCGCGGCCCGCGTGCGGCCGGCCACCGCGACCAGCGCCCCCTCGCGGGCGAAGGCGAGCGCGACGGCCCGCCCGATCCCGCTGCCGCCGCCGGCGACGAGTACAACCCGACCGGTGAACCTCTCGGACATGGGTGTCTCCTGGTGAGAATGAACGTTCTGGAAGGAGGTCGTACGGGTGCCGCGTGAACGACCGCGGCCCCGCTCAGCCGATGAGGGCGAGCACCTGCCGCGCCGCGTCCCGTGCCCGCTCCTGGTCGCCGCCGGCCTTGCCGACCACCCGCATGCCCTGGAGCAGCACCAGCAGCATCCGGGCCAGCGTCCGCGGCTCGCGGCCGGCGGTGAGTTCGCCCTGCGCCCGGGCGCGCAGCAGCGCCGAGGTCAGCGCGGTCTCCAGGACGTCCCAGCTGGCCTCGACGCGCCGGGCCGCGGCCCGGTCGTGCGGGGCGAGTTCGACCGCGGTGTTGGTTATGAAGCAGCCCCGCCGCAGGTCGTCGGCCGCCGACTCCTCGGCGAAGCGGGTCACCAGCGCCCTGACCGCGGGCAGTGCGGGTCCCGGCCGGGACAGTTCCTCCAGCAGGACCGGGTCGCACCGCTCGCCGTAGCGGCGCAGGGCGCGCAGATACAGCTCGTGCTTGCTGCCGAAGGCGGCGTAGATCCCGGCCCTGGCCACGCCGAGCCGTTCGACCAGCGCGGACATCGAGGTGGCCTCGTAACCCCGCTCCCAGAACAGCTCAAGTGCCGCCTGGAGTGCGGTGTCGGGGTCGAATTCCTTGGTCCTGGCCATGGCTGCGACCCTACGGTCAATGAGAACGATCGGTCAAGAAAGGCTGAATCGTCAACGGCAGGTTGACGACTGAGGGAGCGTCAACTTACGGTTGACGCATGACATCGCACCCGGTACGACTCGACGACCTCATCGACTACGTCAAGCAGCAGCACCCCGGCAGCGACCCCCTCGCCGACCTCGAACACGCGGTGACCGTCGCCGCGCACCTGGACGAGATCGCCGACCACCTGATCGGGCACTTCGTCGACCAGGCCCGGCGGGCCGGCGCGTCCTGGACCGACATCGGCCAGCACATGGGCGTCAGCAAGCAGGCGGCGCAGAAGCGGTTCGTGCCCAAGCTCCCGGAAGACCTCGGGCTCAACGTCGAGGCCAACTTCGGCCGCTTCACCCCGCGCGCCCGCAAGGCCGTCGCCGACGCGCAGGAAGAGGCCCGTACGGCACGGCACGGCGCCATCGAGCCGGAGCACCTGGTCCTCGGCCTGCTCAGCCAGCAGGACACGTTCGCGGCTCGCGCCCTCATCGACCTGGGCACCAGCCCGCAGGCGGTACGCGCCGCCGTCGCCACGGCCGGCGAGGAGGAGGAGCCGCTCACCGGTAATCTGCCGATCAGCCCGGACGCCAAGAAGATCCTGCAACTGGTGCTGCGGGAGGCGCTGCGCCTCGGCCACAACTACATCGGCACCGAGCACATCCTGCTGGGCGTGCTCAGCGACGACCAGGACCGCGCGGCGCAGGCCCTCACGGCCCTCGGCGTCACCCACGCGGCAGTCGAGGAATGGCTCACCGCCGCCCTGGCCAACCTGACCACCTGAACGGCCTTTGGCTGTACCGCTGTGTCTGCGGGTCGGTGTTCCTGCTCGCCGGTTTCGCGGGTGGCCTCGTTCCTCGGCCGCCCACTCCACCGGCTCGGGTGTCACACCGCTGTGTTTGCGGGTCGGTGTTCCTGCTTGCCGGTTTCGCGGGTGGCCTCGTTCCTCGGCCGCCCACTCCACCGGCTCGGGCGTCACACCGACTTACGCAGCGCCAGCAAGCGGTACACCGGGTCCGCGCGGGGGACGTCCGGGTTGGGAAGCGCGGACAGCCGGTCGGCCAGTGCCGAGGTCTGGGTCTCGTCCAGGGCCAGCGCGGACGCGAAATAGCCGCGGGTCACGTCACCGGACGTACGGTACGGGGACCTGCCCTGCCCGTGGCCGGTGAAGCGGGCCTCGCCCACCCGGCTCAGGCCGTGCTCGCAGGCCGTGGCCAGCACCCGCGGCGCCGCGTCGTACGCCCTGCGCACCCGGTAGGGGGCGAGCAACTGGTCGACGTCGCTGTTCACATCGTGCCCCGCGTCCTTGTCGACGGTGGTCACGAAGACCCCGCCGGGCCGCAGCACCCGGGCGCACTCGGCGACCACCGTGAGCGCGTCCGGCAGCAGATGCAGCAGCCACACCGCGCTCACCGCGTCGAGCGACTCATCGGCGAACGGCAGCCGGTGGCAGTTTCCGCGCACCACCGCGCCGCCGACCCGCCCGGCCGCCGTACGCGCCATCTCGGGCGCCGCGTCCACGCCGAAGACCCGCAGGCCCGGCCGGGCCAGCCGTTCGGTCACCAGGCCGGTACCGCACCCGACGTCGAGCAGGGTGCGGGCCCGATCGGGTACGAGCGCGAGCACGGCCCGGGCCGCCGACAGCGCCCGCGGTATGCCGCCCCGCGTCGCGTCGTAGCGCGCCGCCTCCACGTCATAGTCCAGCATGCAGCCGATGCTAGATGCCGCTGATGAACAGCAGCCTCTCCGGGGCTTGCGCCGCTGTTACGTATGGGATCAGCCGACCGCGTCCGGGTCGGGGCCGAGCCGGGTGCCGTCGTCCAGGGCGGCCAGCTCCGCGAGGTCCTCCTCGGGCAGCTCGAAGCCGAAGACATCGATGTTCTCCCGGATCCTGGACGGCGTCACCGACTTGGGGATGACGACATTGCCCAGTTGCAGGTGCCACCTCAGCACCACCTGCGCCGCGGTCCGCCCGTGCCGAGCCGCGATCTTCCCGATCACCGGGTTGTCCAGCAGGCCTTTGCCCTGGCCCAGCGGCGACCAGGCCTCGGTGGCGATGCCCAATTCCGCGTGCAGGGACCGCAGTTCGGCCTGGGCGAGCTGCGGATGCAGCTCGATCTGGTTCACCGCGGGCACCACTCCGGCCCCGGCCGTCAGCCGGCGCAGGTGCGCGGGCTGGAAGTTGGACACCCCGATCGCCCGCGCCCGGCCGTCGGCCGCGATCCGCTCCAGGGCGCGCCAGGTGTCCGTATACGCATCGCGCCGCGGCTGCGGCCAGTGGATCAGGTACAGGTCCACGTACTCCAGGCGCAGCTTGGCCAGCGAGCGGTCGAAGGCCCGCAGCGCCGAGTCGTGACCCTGGTCGGAATTCCACAGTTTGGTGGTGACGAACAGCTCCTCGCGCGGCAGCCCCGAGGCGGCCAGCGCCCGGCCCGTGCCCTTCTCGTTGGCGTACACCGCGGCGGTGTCGATGCTGCGGTAGCCGGCGTCGAGGGCGGTGGCGACGGCCGCGGTCGCCTCGCCGTCCGGCACCTGCCAGACGCCGAAGCCGAGCTGCGGCATCAGCACGCCGTTGTTGAGGGTGATGGCGGGGACCTGGCTCACGGGCGGTCGATCCTTACGTCGGGGTGGGGAGGGGTACATCGGGGCACGGCGGGGGCGCCGGACCCCGGCGTACAACCGGGCGGCCGATCGGCGCATTCCCGCGCCCCGCGGTGATCCGAGCCGATAGCCTCACGCGCGGGGACCCGGCTCGGCCCGGGCAGGGCGAGGGGAGCGGGAGCGATGGCGGGCCAGAGCGGGCCGACGGCGACAGCGGGGGCACCGGCGGCGGACAGCCGCGGCGCACCGCGCCGGGGGCGCAGGGACCTTGAGGCGCAGCCCTTCCCGGACGTGCCGGCCGCCGCGGCCGCCGACCCGGCCGCGCAGCGCGAGACGCTGGCCCGGCTGCGCGCCTGGGCCGAGCAGGACGCCGAGGCCGCCATCGACTGGTATCTGCGCGACAAGCGGACCAAGCGCGCCGCCTCCCGGCTGCTCCAGGGCCTGGCCATCGCCTTCGCGGTGGCCGGCACGGCCGTGCCGCTCGGCACGGCCGCCTACGGCGGCTCGGGGCAGGGCTGGGGCTATGTGCTGCTCGCGGTCGCCGCGGGCTGCAAGGGCTTCGACCACTTCTTCGGGGTGTCCGCCAGCTGGATGCGGGACATCGGTGTCGCCCACGCCCTGCGTACCGAGCTGAACGCCGTACGGCTGGAGTGGGCCACCGATGTGCTGCGGGCCGGACCCGGCCTGGACACACCGGGCCGGTTGCTCGAACCAGCCGAGGTCGAACGGCAGTTGGCGCTCATCAACCGGCTGGCGGGTGCGGTCCGCAGCCACGTCGACGGTGAAACCGCCGAGTGGCAGGCCGCGTTCAGCTCCAGCACCAGCGAACTGCACGGCCAGGGCGCGCTGCCCGGCTCGGACCGCTGAACAGCCCGGGCGGGGACGGACATCAGGACGGGGGTGGGACGTCGATGCGCAGGACACTGACCGTGGTGACCCCCGACGGGACCGCGCACGACATCGAGCTGACCGCGCCGGAGTCCACGACGATGCGGCAGCTCGCCGAGCAGTTCTTCCTCACATGGGGCGCATCAGGGCCGCGCACCGGGTCGACCGGGACCGGACTCGCCGAACACCCCTCGCGCGACGATCTGCTCCGCCCCGCCCCGATGCTCTACATCGGCGACAGCCCGCTGCCGGGCGGGATGGCGCTCGGGGAGTCGCCGCTGCGCGACGGCGTACGCGTCGGCTCCGGCACCTCCCTGCCCGACGAGCCCGTCACCCGGGGTGCCACGCTGTGGGTCGTCGCGGGGGAGGGTGCCGGTGAGGTGGCGCGCTTTCCCGACCGGGCGGTGGACGGGCCGCGGTCCGGCGAAGGCGTTCTGGCGCGCTCGCAGGTGGAGGACTTGCTCCCGGTCAGCAGCGCTGCGGGCATATGGCTCCGTCCGGACGCTCCCCCCGAAGCCGCAGGCGGTTTCTGGCACATCGGCGGCCTGTCGCCGACGGACACCAGATGCCTGCAGTGGCGGTTGCGGGAGCCCGCCGAACCCGACCAGCTGCCGCCCGGTGACGGCGGCACGCTGCTCTTCACCCGGCCGCCACGCCGCCGGCCGCGGCCCGCTCTGACCGTCCCCGACCTCCCGGCCACGGACCGCTGGTGGCACACTCCGGCGACCCGCGACCAGCGTGCGCGCAAGGTGCGCGAATCGTTGCGGGCGCGGCGGGTGACCCAGATCGCCGCCGGCATGCCGCTGGCCTGGTCGGGGCCGCCCCTGGCCAGCGCGCTGCGCACGGCGGACCTGGTGGCGTACGACATCGCCGCGCTCCTGGACTTCTCCTTCCCCGATGCCGCGGCGGTCCGGGATTTCGCGGTGCTGCGCAGCCATCGGCTGTGGGAGCGCCGCCGGACGGACCCGGACTTCCTCGCCCTGCGCTGCGGCCTGCGCACCGCCGTCCCGGCCGACGGCGGTGTGATGGACCTGTGGAACTACGCCTTTCCCGCCGTGGTCAGCCTGCCGCAGCGCGGGGTGGTCGGTGTGGTGGGCGCCGGGGACCGGCCCCGGCGGCTCGCCGGCTGGCTCGCGCTGCAGACCGCCGTCCACCACAGCCCGGAGGACGTCGTCGTACGGGTGCTCACCGACACCGCGGGCGCCGCCGACTGGCGGTGGCTGCGGTGGCTGCCGCGCTCCTCCTCCGCGCTGGACGACGCCGACGCGCCCCGGGTGCACGCCGACCCCACGTCCGTGGCCCAGCAGATCGGCGCGCTGCTCCTGCTGCTGTCCGACCGGCAGAGCGCGGCGGATGCCGCGCGGGCGGCGGCGGAGCAGGCCGCTCTCCTGGACGACCTGCCGCGCCAGGGCGCGCCGCAGCCGCTGTTCGGGACGCCGGCGGCGGCCGGTCCCAAGGCCGCGGAGCCCGGCGGGTATCACGGCCCCGCGGTCGTGCTGATCCTGGACGGCATCCGGCAGCTGCGCGCGGTGCCCGGCGTCGCCCGCCTGCTCCAGGAGGGGCCCGCGGCCGGGATCTACGCCGTCTGCCTGGGCACGGAGGAACGCCAACTCCCGTACGGCTACGGCTGTCTGGTCGACATCTCGGTCGACGGCGGCGGCCCGCGGATCGACTGCGGCAGGCCGTATCCGTTCGTGCCCGACCTGCCGCGCACACCGTGGTTCGAGACGCCGGCCAGGGCGCTGGCACCGCTGCGGAACGCCGCCGCCGTCCAGCGCGCGCTGGATCTCGCGGACCGGCCGCTGCCGGAACTGCTCGGCCTGGAGTCGCCGGAGGACCCGGGGCCGATCGTCGCCCGCTGGTCGGCGGTGCCCCGGTCGACCACCGCGGTCGTGGGGCAGGCGGACGGGTCGCCGTTCGAGCTGGACCTGCGCAGGCACGGCCCGCATGGGCTGGTCGCGGGGGCCGGCGACTCGGGGCGCACCGCGTTCCTGCGCGGCTGGATCACCTCGCTCGCGATCGCCAACCGGCCGGACGAGATGATCTTCGTCCTGGTCGACTACAAGGGCGGCACCGCCTTCGGCGCGGTCGCCGCGCTGCCCCATGTCACCAGCCTGATCGCCGACCTCGACGGCCGCCAGGCCGAGCGGATGCTCGACCGCCTGCAGGCCGAGCTGCGCTCCCGGGAGGCCCAGCTCGGCGCCCACGGGGCACGGGACATCGACGACTACCACGATCTGCGGGACCGCCGGCGCGAACTGCCGCCACTGCCCCGACTTGTGGTCGTAATCGCCGAGTTCACCGGACTGGCCCGTGAACTGCCGATCGTGGTCGCAGGGTTGCTGAACCTCGCCCAGAGCGGACGCTCGCTGGGCGTGCACCTGGTGCTCGCCACCCAGCGCCCCGGCGGATCGCTCACCTCCGACATCCAGTCGATCACCAACCTGCGGATCGCGCTGCGGGTCGCCGGCGCCGGCGAGAGCGCCTCGGTCATCGACGCGCCCGACGCGGCGGCGATCTCCCGGTCGAGCCCCGGCCGGGCCTTCTTACGCACCGGCGCGGAGGAACTGCGTGAGTTCCAGGCCGCGTTGCCGGTCGTGGTGGGTTCCGGCCACCGGCCGGACCCTGTGATCGCGATCAGGGACCTCGATCCGGCCGGCCTGCTGCCGCCCGCCGTCACGACCGGCCCGTCCCCCTCCGGCGGGGCCGCCACGGCCACCGACCTCGACCTGCTGGTGTCGGCGGTACGCACCGCCGCGCAACGCCTCGGCGTGAGGCCGCTTCCCGGGCCGCTGCCGGAGCCGCTGCCGAGAGTGGTCACCCTCTCGGAGCTGCCCGCGCCGGAAGGGGACCCGCGGGACCCGGCGCCGGTGGCGTACGGGGTGCAGGAATTCGCCGACGAGGTCGGCAGGCAGCCGGCGCTCTTCGACCTCGCCGCGGACGGTCCGCTGGCCGCGGCGGGCGCGCCGCGCAGCGGCAGATCACAGTTCCTGCGCACGCTCGCCGCGGCCCTCGCCGTACGGCACAGCACCGCAGACGTCCACCTCTTCTGCATCGACTGCGGCAACGGCGCGCTCCAGGTGCTCAGCCGGCTGCCGCACTGCGGCGCCGTGGTCAACCGGGGCAGGCCCGACCACATGGCGCGGCTGACCAGCCGGCTCACCGCCGCCCTCTACCGCCGCCAACAGGTCTTCGCCGAGAGCGGGTTCAGCGACATCGCCGCCCAGCGCCAGGCCGTGCCCGAAGGGCGGCGGCTGCCGTATCTGGTGCTGCTGCTCGACCGCTGGGAGACCTTCGCGGAGTTCGCCGACTGGGACTACGGGCGGATGCGCGACGACCTGACGCTGCTGATGAGCGAGGGCGCGCGGGCGGGCATCCAGGTCGTGCTGACCGTGGAAGCCGACGCGTACTTCACCCAGCTGCGCTCACCGGTGACGGACCTGCTCGTCCTCGACCAGCGGGACAGACGGGCCTACGAGGCGCTGGGCGTCGAAACCCCCCGCGGCCACCTCGAACCCGGCCGCGCCCTGCGGGCGTTCAGCCCCGTCGAGCTGCAGATCGCGCTGCTCGACGGCGAACCCACAGGACGCGGCCAGAGCGACGCGCTGGACCGGCTGGCCGCGCGATTACGGGAGCGCGACGAGCATGTGCCGCAGCCCCGGCGGCCGTTCACCATCGACGACGCCCCGCGGGCCGCCGAGAAATTCCATGTGGGGTCCGGCAGGGGCCGCCCGGTCGGCCGGGAGGACGTCCTCGCATGGCTGCGCGACCGGCACGCCACCGGCGCCTCGGTCGCGCTGCTCGGGCCGCGCAGGGCGGGCAAGACCTGGGTGCTCGAAGAGCTGTCGCGGCGCCTGGCCGCGGAAGGCAGCCGCCGGGAGATCCACCGGCTGCTCGTACCGCCGTTGAAGGACGCGGTGGACAGCCCCGACGCGCTGGCCGCGCTGCTCGACCGCGGGATGCGGCAGGCCGGCAGCCCGGCCGAGGCACTGCTCGACAAGGCCGCAGGGACCGCGGGCGGTTCCCGGCTGGTCTTCCTGCTGGACGAGGTGGGGCGGCTGGCCGGCTACAGCCCGGCCGCGGTGTCCTGGCTGCGCGACCTCGGCCAGGCCGGTGCCTGGCTGCTCTACACCGGCAGCGAGAAGGACTGGCGGACCGTGGTGCGCCGGGCGCTGACCGTGCCGGGCTCCAGCTTCGGCAATGACGTCAACGCCCGGTTGCTCGGCCCGCTCGACCGGGAAGCTGCACTGGACTTCCTGTCCGGCACCGCGGCCAACCTCGGCGTGGCCCTCGCCCGCGACACCGCGGCCGCCGACATCGTGCGAACCGTCGGCAGCTGGCCCTTCTACCTCCAGGTGGCCGGCGACGCCGTGGTGAGTGCCGTCCAGGGCAACGACCTGCGCGCGCTCTCGGATTCCGGGGCACTGCGCGAACTGCTCGACCGGCGGCTGCTCACCGAGTGGTCGTCGTACTTCCAGTCCCGCTGGGCCGAGATCGGCCCGGCGGGGCGGGCCGCGCTGCTCACCGCACCCGGCACCGTGCCCCGCGACGCCACCCCCGCACAGCGCGAGGACCTGCGCGAGGTGGGCCTGCTGCGGCCGGGCGAGGAGTGGCTCGACGACCCACCGCTGCTGGACTGGATCGCCAGGAACGAAATCCAACTGCGTGACGGGGAGTTACCTGCATGAGCGTCTTCCGGCCGAGCCAGTCCTACCGCGCCGACCTCGACATCAGGCTCGGCGGCGGGCGGACGCCCAGCTGGATCCGGCCGCCCGCCGAGGGCGCCGCGCCCAACAGCGCGGCCTGGCTGGTGGTCATGCCGCGCCGGGCCGGCAAGACCTGGCTGGCGCAGGGCATCGCCGATCTGCGGCCGGACGGCGGCACCGTACGGGTCGACCTGCGGTCCTCCGCGTCGGTGCGCAAGACCAGGCTCGGCTGCCTGACCGGCGTCAAGTCCGCGCCGCCGGTGCAGGAAGGGCAGCTGGTCATCGTCGACGAACCCGCACTCGCCCGGCCCGGCGGCCCCGGCCTCGCGCCCGAGGTGCTCGCCGAGGGCCTGCACCGGATCGGCGACACCGGCGCCACCGCCCTGGTCCTCGCCACCCCGGCGGAGAGCGCCCTGCTGGTCCCGCACCTGGGCCCCGACGCGAACAAGGACGTCCTGCGCCCGCCGGTGCTCGACGCCGGGGAGTCCGCGCGGATGGCGGCCAGGGCGCCGCAGTGGGCGCCCGCACTGGTGGACTGGCTGCGCGACGCGGAAGCCGGCTGGATGCACACCCCCTTCCTGCTCGAACTCGTCCTGCACAGCGCCGAGGAGCGCCCCGCGCTGCGCACCGACCCCGAGGCGCTGCTGCGCGCCGCCGCCGAAGTGGCCGAGGACCGGCACGAATACATCCAGCAGTGGTTCCACAACGGGCTCGGCGAGCAGCACCGGGCCGCCCTGCGCGCCGCCCGCTGGCGTGCCGCCGGCCTGCCCGTCCCGGCCGATCCCGCTGTCCGCGCGACCGTCGGCCCGGCGTCCGCGTACCGGTCCGCCGCCGGGGTGACGGCGTACGGGGCCGCGTCCGGCGGCGGGGCCGCCGCGTCCGCCGACAGGTCCGGCCGGGGGCGCACCGGCGCCTCCCTCGCCGACGACCCGGTGCTCGCCCGGCACCTGCCCGAGGTGCTGCGCGTCCACCACATATCCGACCTGCACCACGGCGGGCGGCTGTCCGCCACGGTCGACACCAAGGACCGTACGCAGGCGGGCCACAAGCTCGCCGCCCTCGCCGGCGCAGGCACCGCGCTCGACAGCTACCTGGACCACGTACGCCAACTCGCCGCGCAGGGCCGCGCCCCGCACCTGGTCGTCGTCACCGGCGACATCGTCGACCGGCCCTCCGACGCGCACGGCGCCCTGGCCCGCGCCTGGCTGGACGAACTGGCAGGACTGCTCGCCGCGCACCGCGACCTGCGCCCCGACGACCCGCGCATCCTGCTGGTCGGCGGCAACCACGATGTGTCCTGGGACCTGGCACTGGACCCGTCGCCGCAGGCCAGGCACCACTGGTTCGCGGCGACCTTCGCCGGCCTGCCGCACCCCGACCTCCAGCTCGCCGACCTGCGGGCGCGCCGCCTCTACGTCGGCTACCCCGGGTTCGGACTGCGCTTCGCGCTGCTCGGCAGCGCGGAATCCGGCGGCGAGGCGGCCCGCGACGAGGACCGCGAGCGGCTGCGCGGCATCCAGGAGCGGTACGCGGCGGCGGCCGGCGGTACAGGCGGCGGTGGTACAGGCGGCGGCGGTACGGCCGGTGCGCCCGCCGACGTCGATGTCGCGGCCGTCGTGCGGGACTTCGAACGGCACGACCCCGCCGTCATCGCCCGCGGCGTCCTCGACCGGCTGTCCGCCGAGCGCGGCTACGTCACCGTCGCCGCGCTGCACCACCCGCTCACGCCGGTTCCGACCGTGGAGGTCGCGCCCTATTCCGGGGTCGTCAACGCCGGGCAGGCCAGGCGCGCGCTCGCCGCGGCCAGGACCTCGCTCGTCCTGCACGGCCACACGCACGAGGCCTTCGCCGCCGCGGAGCGGCTGCTCGGGGCGGGGCCGCCGTGGACCGTACGGATCGCGGGCGCACCCGCGCTGGCCAGCCGGGACACCGATGAGCGCAACGGCTACAACGAGCTGTTCGTGGCCCGGGAGGGCGGCGGCACCCACACCCTCGCGGTCCGCACGGTCCGCCTCGACGGCGGCCAGTGGACACCGGGCGACGTCTACGCCTTCCGCCCGGGTGCGCCCACCGAACGAACCCTCACCGACCTGTGCGCGGACGCCTGACGGCGAGCCCCTGCCCCGCCGGCGAGAGGAACTCACGCGGGTGACAGCCTCTCGCGACTGCGGCATCCCTCGCGGGGGCGACAGCCTCCCGGGCACGCGGCACCCTCTCACCCCGGGCGACGGCCCCCCGCGCCTTCTGCACCACGCGCGGGGGTGTGACGGCTTCTCGCCCGCGCGACACCCCCTCACGGAGGTGAGCCTCGCGCCCGTGACACACCCTCACCGAGCTGAGCCTCGCGCCCGCGCGACACCCCCTCACGGACGTGACTCCCTCCTACGCCCGGTACAGCGCCTCGATCTCCGACTCGTAGGTCGACTCGATCGCCCGGCGCTTGAGCTTCAGTGACGGTGTCAGCATGCCGCGCTCCTCGCTGAACTGCGCGGCCAGTATGCGGAAGGTGCGGATCGACTCGGCCTGCGAGACCAGGGTGTTCGCGGCGACGACGGCCCGGCGGATCTCGGCCTCCAGGTCCGGGTCGTGCAGCAGCTCCGCCGACTCGAGCCGCGGCTTGCCGCGCATGCTCAGCCAGTGCGTGACCGCCTCCGGGTCCAGCGTGACCAGCGCCGCCACGAACGGCCGGTTGTTGCCGACCACCACGCACTGCGCGACCAGCGGATGCGCCCGCACCCGGTCCTCCAGCGCGATCGGCGACACGCTCTTGCCGCCGCTGGTCACCAAAATCTCCTTCTTCCGCCCGGTGATGGTCAGATAGCCGTCCTCGTCGAGCGAGCCGATGTCGCCGGTGGCCAGCCAGCCGTCCCGCAGCACCTCGTCGGTGGCCTTGACGTTGTTGAGGTAGCCGGAGAAGACCTGCCCGCCGCGCAGCCAGATCTCGCCGTCCTCGCCGATCAGCACGGTGGTGCCGGGCACCGGAAGGCCGACGGTGCCGAAACGGGTCTGCTCTGGCGGGTTCGCCGTCGCCGCGGCGGTGGTCTCCGTGAGGCCGTAGCCCTCGTAGATCGTCACGCCCGCGCCGGAGAAGAACAGCCCGAGGCGGCGCTCCATCGCCGAGCCGCCGGAGATCGCGTGCCGCACCCGGCCGCCGAGCGCGTCGCGCACCTTGCTGTAGACCAGTTTCTCGTAGAGCTGGTGCTGCATCCGCAGCGCGGGGGGGGGGGGGGGGGGGGGGGGGGGGGGGGGGGGGGGGGGGGGGGGGGGGGGGGGGGGGGGGGGGGGGGGGGGNTACAGATTTTTATATTAGAGGTTGTTAGACATCCGCCGCGGGGGGGGGGGGCCCCCCCCGCCACCGAAGGCCTTGGCCTCCACGGCTTCCGCGTGCCGGACCGCGATGTCCACCGCCTTGTCGAACGGCCCCAGCCTCCCGCCGCTCTCCGCCCGGCGGCGGGCGGCCTGGAAGACCTTCTCGAAGACATAGGGCACCGCCAGCACGAAGGTCGGCCGGAAGCCGGCCAGCGACGGGATCAGATCGCTCGCGGCCATGCTGGGCTGGTGCCCGAGCCTGATGCGGTACCGGACGCAGGCGACCTCGACCATCCGGCCGAAGACGTGCGCGAGCGGCAGGAAGAGCAGCGTGGACGGCTCCTCGCCCGGCTTGCTGGCGAAGACCGGCTCCCAGCGGGCCACGACGTTGTCGGTCTCGGCCATGAAGTTGGCGTGGGTGATGACGCAGCCCTTGGGGCGGCCGGTGGTGCCCGAGGTGTAGATGACGGTGGCGACCGCGTCCGGCGTCACGGCCAGCCGGTGCCGCTCCACCACGTCGTCGCCTATGTGCCGCCCGGCCTGCGACAGCTCCTCGACGCAGCCCGCGTCCAGCTGCCACAGCCGGTTCAGCCGCGGCAGTTCGTCGACGGCGGCGCCGATCGTCATCGCGTGGTCCTCGTGCTCCACGACCGCCGCGACCGCGCCCGAGTCGTGCAGCATCCAGCGGACCTGCTCGGATGACGAGGTCGGGTAGACCGGCACCGACTGGGCGCCGATCGCCCACAGGGCGAAGTCGAACAGCGTCCACTCGTAGCGGGTGCGGGACATGATCGCGACCCGGTCGCCGAAGCGGACGCCCTGGGCGAGCATGCCCTTGGCGACCGCGAGCACCTGGTCGCGGAAGGCGGCGGCGCTGACGTCGTGCCATGCGCCCCGGCCGTCGGCGCGGGCCAGTACGACCTGGTCCGGGGTCCGCTGAGCGTTGCCGAACACGGCATCCGCCAAACCGCCTGCCTGGGGTGAGGTGGCCAGTGGGGGGACGGTGAACTGACGCAACGGGTGCTCTCCTCGGACCGCTCAGTGCGGGGCCGTAAGTTACCCGATCCACCGGGCCGGCGGGAGGGGCGGAAAATTATCGGCGATTCGGACGTCTGTACTGGTCGGGCCGGGTTTTCCGGCTGTGACAAGGAAGTCGGCTCATTCCCGGGCCAGGCGGCTGTACCGCGGCGGCGGCGGATCTCCACCAAATCTGCCCGCGCCGGTCACGGTCGCTCCACCCCCGGGGGTCTCCCGCGTCCCGTACGCCCCAGTCGGCCCGGCGGCTCACGGCAGCGGCCGGTGCAGCAGGTCGCCGCCGGCCAGAATGGCGTCGGCCAGCGCGTCGGCCGCCTCCTGCGCGCGTGAGTCCCGCCGGCCGTGCAGCAGGACGAAGTCCACCCCGCCGAGATCCGGCAGCCCGCAGGCGCGCGCCTGCACCCGGACGAGACCGGCCGGAATCAGCCCTTGCGCATGCGCCATCACACCCAGGCCCGCCCTGGCCGCCGCGACCAGACCGCTCAGCGACCCGCTGGTGCCGGCCACCTGCCACGCCCTGCCGTGCCGCTCCAGCACATCGAGCACCCTGGCCCGGGTCAGCCCCGGTGGCGGGAAGGCGATCAGGGGCACGGGCCGCCGCGGGTCGAGCCGCAGCCGCTCGCCGCCGATCCACACCAGCTTGTCCCGCCACACCAGCCGCCCCGGGCCTTCCGGGCTGTGCCGTTTGGCCAGGCACAGGTCGAGCCCGCCCGCGTCGAGCCGCTGGTGCAGGGTGCCGGACAGCTCGACGGTCAGCTCCAGGTCCACCTCGGGGTGGTCGTGCCGGAAGCCCGCCAGGATCTCCGGCAGCCGGGTCGGCACGAAGTCCTCCGACACCCCGAACCGCAGCCGGCCGCGCAGCCGGGTGCCGGCGAAGAAGGCCGCCGCCCGCTCGTTGGACTCCAGGATCGGCCGGGCGAAGCCGAGCATGGCCTCGCCGTCCTCGGTCAGCTCCACCCCGTGGGTGTCCCGCAGGAACAGCCGGCAGCCCGCGGCCTCCTCCAGCCGCCGCACGTGCTGGCTGACCGTGGACTGCCGCAGCCCGAGCCGGTGCGCGGCCTGCGTGAAACTCAGCGTCTGCGCGACGGCAAGGAACGTACGCAACTGGGCCGGCTCGAACATGGCGGCACGTTATCGCGGTGCGTGATGGCAGTCAGGGCGGTAACCGGCCAACCTGATCGCGCGCCCTTGCGCCCGTAGGGCGGACCGCGACCCGGCTCGTACGGCCGTCGTCGTCACAGCCGCAGGGCGGCCACCACCAGCACGGCGAGCGCCCACGAGGCGAAGAGCGCGTAGGCGAACAGCGGGCGGCCACGGTCGCCGGCCCGCAGCTGCCGCAGCAGCACCCAGCAGAAGAACGCCGTCTCCGCGGCCCCGCCGGCGACACCCCAGGCGGGCCGCCAGATCCCGGCGATCACCGCCGCGGTCGCCGCCGTGTGCAGCACTCCCGCGGCCGGTACCAGCCAGGAGTTCCTGCCCTGCCGCAGGCCCAGCCGGGTCAGGCCGTCCAGCCGTTCGACCCCCGGCCCGAACCGGGTCAGCGCGGCCAGCGCCGACGGCACCACTTCGAGCAGCAGCAGAACGGCCAGGACGGCACTCAGGGCGAACACGCCGGGCTCCTCGGTTCTGACGTACGGGCGTCGGGCCGGAAGCGGCCGGCCGGCGACCGGCTCAGTGTGCCCCGTCGGACGCCAGTACGATACGGTCCTCGCCCGCGTAGACGTTCATCGAGTCGCCGCGCAGGAAGCCGACCAGCGTCAGGCCGCTCTCCCTGGCGAGGTCCACGGCCAGCGAGGACGGCGCCGAGACCGCAGCCAGCACCGGGATCCCGGCCATCACGGCCTTCTGCGCCAGCTCGAACGACGCCCGCCCCGACACCATCAGGATCCGGTCGGCCAGCGGCAGCAGCCCGTCCCGCAGCGCCCGCCCGACCAGCTTGTCCACCGCGTTGTGCCGCCCGACGTCCTCGCGGACGTCCAGCAGCTCACCGTCGGCGGAGAACAGCGCGGCGGCGTGCAGCCCGCCGGTCCTGTCGAAGACCGCCTGCCCGGCCCGCAGCCGCGCCGGCAGCAAGGTCAGCAGCTCGGGCGTCAGCCGCGGCTGCCCGCTGCCGGCGATCGGCAGCCGGGCCGTGGTGCGGACCGCGTCAAGGCTGGCCTTGCCGCACAACCCGCACGAGGAGGACGTGTAGACATTGCGCTCCAGGCTGATGTCGGGGACCGGCACCCCGCGCGCGAGCGTCACGTCCACCACGTTGTACGTGTTCCCGTCGTCCGCCGTCGCGCCCGCGCAGTAGACGACGTTCGCGACCTCGTGCGCGGCGGCGAGTACCCCCTCGCTGACCAGGAAACCGGTGGCCAGCGCGAAATCGTCGCCCGGCGTGCGCATGGTGATCGCCAGCGGGCGGCCGTTCAGCCGGATCTCCATCGGTTCCTCGGCTACCAGCGTGTCCGCCCGGTGGGAGGCCGCCCCGCCGCGGATCCGCAGCACCCGGCGCCTTTCGGTGGCCCGTCCCATCCGTCCTCATTCCCTCCGTCGCCGTCCCCGCCCCCGGCCGTACCCCCTGCGACGGTGTCATAGGGTGATCGGGAATGTGCAGCCGTGCACCACGGACCTATCCAGGATGGCAGACCGAGATGAGCGACCAGCCGACCGCCGAGCGCAATCTGGTGGGTGACGAGCAGGCACTGCAGCGGCTCAGGGACCTGCGCGGCAGCATCGACAACCTGGACGCCGCCCTGGTGCACCTGCTCGCCGAGCGTTTCAAGTGCACCCAGCAGGTCGGCGAACTCAAGGCTGCCCACCACCTGCCGCCCGCCGACCCGGCCCGCGAGGCCGCCCAGATCTCCCGGCTGCGCCGCCTCGCCGAGGACGCCAGGCTCGACCCGGCGTTCGCCGAGAAGTTCCTGAACTTCATCATCGACGAGGTCGTCCGCCACCACCGCGCGATCGCCGCGCGCCCCCGTTCGGGCGGCGGGAATCGCAGGTGAGAAGCACCGCCGATCCTTGGTATCGTGGACCCTGTCACCACGACTTCGCGGTCGCGGCGGCACACCCGGTCCGGGTGGCGGAATGGCAGACGCGCTAGCTTGAGGTGCTAGTGCCCTTTATCGGGCGTGGGGGTTCAAGTCCCCCCTCGGACACCGGCTAAGACCCCACTTCATGTGGGGTTTTCTGCTTTTCCAGGCTGTGCCGTGACCAACCACGGCAAGAGAACCAGCAATGCCCCCGCCGAAAGCGGGAGCATTGCTTTGTTTCATGGCGCGTCTCATCCGCTGAGGGCGTTGGATGGCTGGTCCGGCCAGGGGACTTGGCGGTCTGCCGTGACGGTCGGCCCGAAGCGGTGGAAGCCGGGACGTCCCTGCTCCTGCCACCACCGGAAGGCGGCTTCCACCTCGTCCCACAGCCGCCGGTCTCCCGACTGGTACACGGTGGCGGTCGCGTGACCGTCGCGGAAGACGACCACCGCCCACGACTTGTCGGTAAGGCTGTGGAACCGCACCGGTCGCTTTCCCGCCTGCTTGCGGTCGGGGACATGGGCGCAGTTGGGCACCTGCAAGCCGACTGCGCACGCTTCCACATCCAGGCTGCCGGTCAGGAACTCCGGCTCGGTGATCGTTGTCGTGGACTTGTCCGCATCCCCGGTGGCCCGCGCCGGGACGTAGCTGCTGTGCTCAGCGCGGACCAGGCGGTGCGAGCGCACGCGCATGAAGTTGACCGGCTGGGTGAAGTGCCCGGAGGCGCTGTTGCCGTCTTCGGCCACGACCAGACGTGCCGTTGCCTCGGTGTAGGCGTAGTACGTGCCCCAGGGGGCGACGATCACCCCGCCCGGGGTGGTCTGCTGCACCCACGCGAACAGTCCGGACCGCAGGCGAGGCAGGGTTACCCGTCCCGTCTGACCGATGAACAGGGTCCCTCATCGAGCCGTTGCTGCCGGCGCCGCGGACGGGAGTCAAGGTGGGCGGCGGGAGCAGCCGAGGCTGGCTACTGCCCGCACTTCACCTTCGAAATCAGCGACTTGGAAATATCGGCACGCATGGCGAGTCCTTGTTGCAGTAGACCTCGCTGCTTGCGGAATCTCGCAATTCGCGCCCGACGTGCTCATCCGCGTCATCGGGCATGCTCTGCTCCGTTCTGCTTCGACACCAAAACGGTACCCCCTGTGACCGGCCAGTAGCCACGCTCGACCCTGCGTCGCGCTGACATGCGCGCGTGGGCAGAACCCATAGTCAGACGTGTTGGGGTCGGTGAGCACCCGCCAGGGACCATAGCCCTGCCCGATGTCCGCACGGGACGCGCGAGGGCAAGCAGACTTGCGACCTCCGCCTGGCGGGACGGGGCCGGCCGCCGTCCAGCGCAGCGCCTTCGCACAGAACAGCGTCGGCGCGCGTACGTCGAACGCATCGGAGACCACCGCGGTCAGCTGTGCCATCCGCGCCACGCCGTCCGCCGGACCGGGGTATTCCGGGCTGCGCAAGCTTTCTCCAAGGCTTCGCCAAGGGTTCCGACACCCCGCCGGGACATCCGTCCGTCTGGAGGTTTCCACCGGCCCCGCGAGGGGCCTCACAGGTTCTCGGGGGGATGTCGTGTCCATCATGGAAATCACGAACCATCGAACGACGCGGGGAGGGGACGCCGACCAGTGGAGCACGCTGGCCGGGCACAAGACCGTACTGGTGCCGGTGCACACCGAGGTCTACGGGCACCGGCTGAAGGATCTTCTGCCGCTGCTTCACTCCGACCTTCGGGTCGAGGTCACCTTCACCGTCGCGCCGCACGCCTTCAACAACGGGGTCGCCCGCTTCCTGACGGGACTCGGGGCGAACGTCATGCCGTGGGCCGAGGCAGTACGCACCGACTTCGACCTCGCGATCGCCGCGGGATCGCAGGGCATGGAAAAGCTGCGCGCCCCGCTGGTACGGATCCCCCACGGCGGGGGGCACATGTCACTGGCCCGAGTGCCGTCCGGCGAACAGCGCGGTGACCTGACCGCGGGCGTACGGGAGCCGGGGGGCATCACCGGGCGCGGCTACCTCACCTGGGACGGTGCCGTCGTACCGCGGGCGGTCGCGCTGCCGCATCGCGACGATCTGCGGGCACTGCGGCGCTGGTGCCCCGAGGCGCTTCCGGTCGCCAAGGTCGTCGGCGATCCGACGTACGACCGGATCGCGGCCAGCCTGCCCTTCCGGGACGAGTATCGTGCGGCGATCGGCTTGGCGCCCGGGCAGCAACTGGTGCTCGTGCCCTCGACGTGGGGGCGCCGCTCATCGTTCAACCGCCTGGACGCCCTGCTGCCGCGGCTGTTGGCGGAACTGCCGAGGGACCGCTTCCTCACCGCGCTTCTGGTGCACCCCAACACGTTCTCCCGGCACGGGCGTTACCAGGTCCGGGCTTGGCTTGCCGACTGTCGCAGGGCCGGAGTGACGGTCGTCTCGCCGGACGCCGACTGGCGGGCCATGCTGGTCGCCGCGCACTTCGTGCTGGGCGACTTTGGCTCGGTAACGCTGTACGCGACGATGACCGGTGCGCCCATTGTGCTCGCCCGCTATCCGTACCAGGACGCGAACCCGGCCTCGCCCGGGGTCGCGATGGCACAGACCGCACCCGCGCTCAGCCCGACCCGGCCGCTGGCCGACCAACTGGCCTATGCTGCGGCGGAATACTCGCAGCGGGACTTCCGGCGGATCGCCGGCCGGATATCGTCCGAGCCAGGCCGCTTCGCCCGGAACATGCGCGCGCTGATCTACGAACAGCTCGGCCTCGGCCAGCCGGCCTACCCGCCCACGACCGAGCCGGTCACCCTGTCCGCAAGTGAGGTGGCCCTGTGAGCGGGCAGCTTCTGCCTGACCACGTACGGGTCGACCTGGACGCTGTCTCCTGCGAGGCGTGGCGCGCGTGCGCCGATGTGCTGTACGGCACCGGGAGTCCGCGGTCGGCCGTCCCGCTTCTGCGGCGCTATCCCGGCTGTCTGCTGGTGTCGCTACGGGACGGCCGCGGCTGGTGCGTGACGCTCGCCCGCATCGTAAGGGCGGACAGCGAAGGCGCGTTGGTCTGCGTCCTCCAGGTCCGCACGGGTGTGTTGAGCCGCCGCGACCACGCCCTGCTGGCGTCGAGATTCTACGGTCGGCTGGTCGCGGGCGGCTGCGGTTCTGCCGGGCGGTGGGCGGCGGTGCTCAGGGCGGCGCCGGATCGTGCAGTCGGCCGGTCAGGCGGCGGGCGTCCCGCGGGCTGACCGGGGTGTAGCGGGCCAGGGACTGTTCGTACCAGTCCCTGGCCCGCTGCTGCTGGCCCCGGCTCGCGGCAACCGTCCCCAGGAACTCCAGGACGCGCGCCTGCCAGTGAACCGAACCGCAGGCGGCGAACTCCGCGAGTGCCTGGTGCAGTTCCCGGTCGGCCAAGGCGGTGTGGGCGGCCCCGCCAGCGGCATGGGCCACGCCGAGGAAGGCCAGCGCCCGCGCGGCGTCGTACGGGTCGGGGACGGCCAGCAGGTCGGCGCGGGCCCGGCTGAGCAGGTCAACCGCCTCATGCGGTGCGCCCGCAGTGAGGGCGAGGTCGCCGAGGCACAGCCGGCTCAAAGCCGCGCCCCGGGCGTGGCCGATGGTCTCGCGCAGGTCGAGAGCCTGGCGGAAGAAGGTGGTGGCGCGGTCCGGTCGGCCGGCGAGCTGGTGTGCCTGACCGAGGCCGTGCAGTGCCTGGGCCTCGGCCCGCCGGTCGCCGGTGTCCCGGGCCTGCCGCAGTGCGCGGGTGAACCAGTCGGCGGCCTCTTCGTACTGTCCGGCGTTGCACAGACCCGCGCCGCCGCTGGTCAGCATCTGCATCACCGCGGTGTCGCGCCCGGCGCGGGCCGCGGCGGCCAGGCCGAGCCGGTGCGCCTCGATCCACAGGTCGGCGGGGCGCAAACGGACCCACAACGGCTGCATGCTGTCGACAAGCTGCCATACCTGGTCGTCCCAGCCGCGCCCCACAGCGGTCCGTACCGCCGCCATCAGCGGCAGGCGCTCGGTGTCCAGCCAGGCCATCGCGGAGATCGGGCCGTCGAAAGGCGGCGGGCCCTCTGGGCAACGCAGGTAGCCGCGGGGCATCCGGCGATGGGTCGGCGACAGCAGTGCCTTGGCCTCGGACGCGGTCCACAGATACCAGTCGAGCGCCCCGCGTACGGCGGCGTCCTGGGCGTCGGGGGTGTCCTCGGCCGCGGCACGCTGGGCAGCGTGCAACTGGATCAGGTCGTGGAAACGGAAACGGTCGGGGCCGATCTCTTCGAGCAGGCTGACATCGACCAGTTCGTCGAGCAGGTCCTCCGCCCGCTCCGGGGAGAGCGCGCAGGCCGCCGCGGCGGCGCCCGCACCGAAGTCGGTGACCGGCAGCAGTCCCAACTGCCGGTAGCCGCGCGCGATCTCGGGCGGCAGCGCGCCGTACGACGCGTCGAGCGCGGCCTGCACCGCACGTTCACCCCCGAAACCGAGATGCGCGAGCCGGCCGTCCTCCTGCCTCATCGCTCCGACGAGAGCAGCCAACGGCTGGCGCGGCCGCGCCGCCATCCGGGCGGCCGCCACGCACACCGCGAGCGGTAGCCCGGCGCAGAGCCGGGCGAGATCGGCCGCGGCCGCCCGCTCCCTGGCGACCCGCTCACCGCCGAGGCGGCGGTCGAGCAGTTCCAGAGCGGCGGCGGGATCGAGTATGCCGAGGTGGTGGAAGCCGGCACCGTCCAGTCCGAGCCCGGGCAGCCGGCGCCTGCTGGTCACCGCCACCAGAGCGCCGGGTGCCGCCGGCAGCAGCGGACGGATCTGGGCCACGCTGAAAGCGTTGTCGAGGAAAAGGACGACCCGTAAGTCCGCCGTGACCGTACGCCACAGGGTGGCCTGTTCCGCCGGTTCCGCCGGCGGCTGCTCCACACCCAAGCCGCGTAGGAACCGTCCGAGCACCGCGCTGGGCGGCACGGGTTCGTCGTCGGTGTGGCCTCGCAGATCGGCGTAGAGCTGCCCGTCGGGATACCCGGCGGCCAGCCGGTGCAGCCACGTCGCGATGAGCGCCGTCTTGCCGACGCCGGCCGCACCGGTGACCACGACGAGGGGCGGGGCCATCCCGTGAGCGGTGTCCAGCAGCACGTCGAGGGCGGCCAGGTCCGCGACGCGGTCGGTGAAGTGGGCCGGGGCCGGGATCAGCTGCCGCGGTACGCCGGTCCGCCGGGCGGGCTCCGCGGCTTCGTACCGGTGCTCGTACAGATGAATGCCGCCGCTGACGTGGCGGGCTTGTACGACGGGTCCGGTGATCCGGGCGTCGCCCGCCACCGTGTTGGCTGTTCGGTCGCCCGCGACGGGCTCGGCCGTACGGTCGCCCGCGCCTGAGTCTGCCGGGCCGGCGTCTTCCGCGTCCTCGCCTCGGTCCTGGACCGGCTGCTGGTCCACGCATGTCCTCCCGGTGTGCCCGACGGCACGTCAGCCCGCCCGTCAAAGGTGGCAGAGTTCTCTGTCCTCGACAGACCCGGCAGCCCTTTCCCGACCATGAAAGATCGGCATTGACAAAGTAAGAAAGCTTTCAGCCAATAGCTTCCCACTTTCGAGGGACGCTATTGCCCGTCACTGACGGCATGTCACTCTGGAGCCGCGGGGTGGCCGGCGTGAGGAGCGTGCTGGTGGAGATCGACATCCTGGTGCTTGGCCCGGTGGAATTATGGGTCGGGGGGCGCCTCGAGATGCACGGGGCCGCCAAGGCGACCCACCTGCTGGCCGCTCTCGCGCTGGACGCGGGTCGGTCGGTCCCGCTCGACACCCTGGCCGACCGGCTCTGGGACGACTCACCGCCCGCCAAGCCGCGGGCGTCGCTGTACTCCTACGTCAGGGGCATCCGCGACAAGCTCGGCCGCGAGCGGCTGTCCCAGCTCGCCCACGCCTACCGGCTCGATATCGAGCCGGACGCGGTCGACCAGCACCGTTTCGAGCGGTTCACCACCCAGGCGAGTTCCCTAGCCGCCAGCGGTGACGACGCCCAGGCCCTGGTCCTGCTGCGCAAGGCCGAGTCGCTGTGGCGCGGTCCACCGCTCACCGGCTTCACGGGGCTGTGGACCGAGCAGGTCAGGCTGAGGCTCATCGAGCGGCGGCTGGCGGCGACGGTGCTGCGCGCCGAGATCGAGGTCCGGGGCGGGCAGTACAACCATGCGCTTGAGGATCTGACCGCGCTGTCCGAGCAGTACCCGATGGACGAGACCATCGCCGCGCTGTTCATGACCGCGGCTTACGCCTCCGAACGCCAGACGGCCGCGCTGCGCGCCTACGAATCCATACGCCGGCGACTGCGCGACGAGGGCACAGAGCCGGGCGAGGCCCTGGTCCGTGTCCACCGGGGCATCCTGGACCACGCGCCTGCCGGGGAGTTGCTGGCCCGCCGCTCGCCCGGCCCCGCCCCGCCCGCGCCGTACAACATTCCGGCGCACAGCGGTGTACTGATCGGGCGGGCGGCGGAGTTACAGGCGCTCCGCACGCCGGTGCCGGGAGTCGTCGCCTTCCAGACCGTCACCGGAATGGTGGGGGTGGGCAAGACCCAACTGGCCCTGCACAGCGCGCGCCGACTGGCCAGGCACTATCCATCGGGGCAGATCTATCTGAATCTGCAGGCGCATTCCGGCCGCACACCGATGTCGCCGCAGACCGCCCTGGCCACGCTGCTGAGGCATTTCGGCGTCCCCGCCCAGACGGTGGCGCGCCATCAGGACGACCTCACCACCTTGTGGCGGACCGTGCTCAGCGCTCGCCGGGCCATCGTGGTGCTGGACGACGCGGCGGGACCCGAGCAGCTTCGGCCACTGCTGCCCGGCGACTCGCCGTCGCTGATCATCATCACCAGCCGCCGCCGTCTGACGGGACTGCCCGGCATCCGTCATGTGATGCTCGACGTTCTCTCCCCCGCAGAAGCGGAGAAGCTGTTCACCACTCTCGCGGACGACGGCAGGAACCATGATCCGGCCGACGTGGCCGCGCTGGCCCGGCTCTGCGGCTACCTCCCGCTCGCGCTGGAACTCACCGCGGCCCGCCTCAGGTCGCGCCCCACCTGGACCGTCGCCCACCTGGTCGGACGGCTGTCGCACGGCCCCGGCCGGCTCGCGGAGATCCGCGACGGGCAGCGTGAGATCGGAGCGGCGTTCGCACTGTCCTACGACGCACTTCCGCCCGCGCACCAGCGGGTCTTCCGGCTGCTCAGCCTGAACTTCGGGCCCACGTTCTGCGCGCAGGCCGCTGCGGCGCTCACCGATCTGCCGCTGCCGGAGACCGAACGCATACTCGAATCGCTGCTCGATGCCCATCTGGTCCGCGAGCCCGCTCCCGACCGGTACGACCTCCACGATCTTCTGGCGACCTACGCACGCTCCCTGGTGGACCAGGAACCGGCTACTGAGCGGGACACAGCACTCGACCGGCTGGCCGCCTTCTACCTGTATACGGTGACCGCCGCCGACCACGCGCTCTTCGAGCGGCGCCCACGCCTCGAACTCGGCGTGGCGGACTCCCCCTTCGCACTGCCGGCCTGGACCGGCCACCCCGACGCGAGGACCTGGCTGCGGTTGGAGACCGACGCCGTAGTGGCCGCCGAACTGCACCTGCGTGGCCACGGCAGCCCGCGTCAGGCAGCGTGCTTGGCGCACGCGGCGGCCGGCTTCCTGGACTCCGAGGGGCTGTGGGCGGAGGCCGAACACATGCACACGCAGGCGGTCGACTGGTGGCGGGCGGCGGGCGAACAGTCGGCTGAGGCTCACTCCTTGCTCGCCCTGGCCGCAGTCCAGTCCCAGATCGGCCACTACGAAGCGGCCGACACGACCGCCCGGCGCGCGATGGCGGTCGCTGTCGAAGTCGGCGACACCGCCACGGAGGCGGAGTCGCTGCGGGCACTCGGGCTGCTGAGCTGGGACCTCGGGCGACTCAAGGAGTCGCGCGCACTCCTGAGCGAGGCACTGCGACTGCGGGAATTACTTGGCGATACGTGGCATATCACCAGATGCCGGAACAACCTCGGCATCAGCCTGCTGCACCTTGGCGACCACAGCCGGGCGGGAGAGTGCTTCCGCGAAGCTCTGGCTGGATTTGTCCGGACAAAGGACCCGCGAGGCGAGGCTCAGGCGCTCAATAATCTGGGCGACCTCCACCTGCACTTAGGTGAGATCGAGTTGGCACACACCGCATTCCAGCGGACTCTGGACCTGACTTCTCGGGTCGGCAGCCGCTCCGAGACGGCAATCGCCCAACTCAATCTGGCGAACACACTGCGCATCCCCGAGGATCTGCCGGCGGCGCTCGCAATGCACCGTGAGGCATTGGCGATATTTCGCCATATCGGCGACAAAAGGAATGAGGTCGTCACCCTCAACGCAATCGGCACAGCACTGCACCGCGCGGCGCAGCATGTCGAGTCCGCAGCCCACTACTCGGCTGCCCTGGCATTGGCACGGAACATCGGGGCAGCCCAGGAAGAGATTCAGGCATTACGCGGCCTTGGCCTCACGGAGCTGCATTCGGGACGAATGGCGACATCCAAGGAGCAACTGTCGGCCGCGTTGCGCATTGCGCGCCGGATCAACGCAGAGGAGGAAGAAGCACGTACGCACACTGCACTCGCCGACCTCCACCTCGCCGACGGCCGCCGCGAAGAAGCTGCTTCACATTTGCTTCTGGCATATTCGATCCACTCAAAGTCAAACAAGTGGGAATCCAGGCGCACACGGGACAGGCTGGAAAAACTGCGGGACACACGAAGCCCTTGAAGGAAGGCACTACGCGCGTACTAGCGGACTTTAATAGTTGGCAGTGACTGATCCACATACGGAGTTGCGGTACTCCTGAGGCGCGTGATCAAATGCCGATCTGGTGCCGGCACACCACACCCCCTCAACGATCGCAGCTCCCGACAAAGGAACGTCCGTGCTCGTTTCAGTACCGCCTGCACCATCGCCCGCCGAGGTTTTCACGGCCGCCGCATACCGTTCCACACCTGAAAAGACCGCAGCACCGGTAATTGCCGGCCCCGGGGCACTGGGGGAATTCTCGTATTCCATAACCGTGGCGTACCGCCCGGACCAGTGCATGCCCTCACGGACACGTTCAGCAGCCAGCTGACGTAGCCGTCGCGCGGCTCCGACGTACCGCGTTGCCGTGGGGCTCGGACGGTCCGGGCCTCACGGCAGCAGGACGGCGGCGCCGTTGACGTGGTCGGCGGACAGGGCAGTGAGGGCGCGGTCGGCCTGGGCGAGGGGGTAGCGGGTGACGGTGGCGTGCAGGCCGATGCGGGTGGCGGTCGCGAGGAAGTCGGCGCCGTCCTGGCGGGTGTTCGAGGTCACGCTCCGGAGGTTGCGCTCCTGGAAGAGGTGGCGCTGGTAGTTCAGCGCCGGGATGTCGGTGAGGTGGATGCCGGCCACCGCCAGGGTCCCGCCGCGGTCGAGGGCGGCGAGCGCGACCGGGACCAGGTCGCCGACCGGGGCGAAGAGTACGGCCGCGTCCAGGGGCTCCGGCGGCTCGTCGTAGGCGTCGCGGGCCGAGGACGCGCCCAGCGCCAGTGCCAGGTCGCGGGCGGCAGCCGACCGGGTCAGTACGTGCACGGCGGCGCCCTCCGCCAGTGCGACCTGGGCGGCCAGGTGGGCGGACGCGCCGAAGCCGTAGACACCGAGCCGGCCGCCCGGCTGGAGGTCGCTGCGGCGCAGGGCCCGGTAGCCGATGATGCCCGCGCACAGCAGTGGCGCGAGCTGCGCCGGGTCCGCCGCGCCGGGCAGCGGGTACACGTAGTCGGCCGGCAGCAAAGTGCGCTCGGCGAAACCGCCGTCGGCGTCCCAGCCGGTGTAGACGGAGGCGGGGCACAGATTCTCCCGGCCGAGCCGGCAGTACCGGCACACCCCGCAGGTGCCGCGCAGCCACGCGCCGCCGACCCGGTCGCCGGCCGTGAAGCGGGTTACCCCCTCCCCCGCGGCGAGCACCCGCCCGACGATCTCGTGCCCGGGCACGGTGGCCGGGCGGTGCGGGGCGAGGTCGCCCTCGGCCAGGTGCAGGTCGGTGCGGCACACCCCGCAGGCCTCCACCTCGACCAGCAGCTCACCGGGTCCCGGGGCGCCCACCTCCCGGCGGACGCGTACCAGCGGCCCGCCCGCCATCGGCCCGGGCGTACCGACCGCCCAGCCGCTGATGTCCTGCGCGAGGTCAGGAGTCATACCTCCAGCATGCGACCGGCGCAGGACCCCGGCAATCGGCCCGCCCCCGGCGTGCGAGGCCGGCCGCGTACCCGAGAGGCGACGTGCTCGTGGAGCCGGAGACTCAGCGGGTCAGGCGGTAGCGGGCCATCATGCAGTCGTCCTCGTGGTCGAGGGTGTGGCAGTGCCAGACGTAACCCCGTAGGCGCATGCCGTCCATGGCGGCGAAGGGCGCGTCCGGGTCGAAGCCCAGTTCCGCCGCCGCGGGGAAGCGGACCAGGACCCGGGTCACCATGCCCGGCGGGCAGCCCACCGTGTCCTTGGCGCCCGCCTCCCACGCCAGTGGCGGCTGCGCGGCCCCCAGCAGGTACGGGTCGGCGGACGGCGACCACGCGGTGCCGGGGTTCGGGCGCGGGTTGGCCGCATGGTAGGCCGCCACGTCGAAGCGCTGCCGCTCGACGATGCGCATATGCACCAGGTGCAGGTGCATGGGGTGCGCCTCGGCGGAGGCGTTGACGAACTCCCACACCTCGGCGGTGCCCTGCCGCGGGGTCAGGATCGGCCCGTCGTCGTACCGCAGGTTGTTCATCATCATCCCGGCGGGCGGCCAGCCGTCGGCCAGCGCCGGGGTGAGGGTGACGACCCGGCGCGGCACGCTGCCGGCGGCGGGGAGCGCCGGCAGCGGCGCCGGGCGGCCCGCGCCGCCGCGCAGCCGGGCCGGCGGCGCCGAGGCGAAGCCGCGGACACCGGTACCCACGAAGCGCATGATGTCGGCCAGCGGCACCACACCGGTGGCGGCGACCGTCTCGGGCGACTCCTGCTGGTCGTCGGTCAGGTCCACGTGGTCGCCCGCGGCCAGCGTGCCGAAGTCCACGACGAGGTCGAGGCGTTCGCCGGGCGCGAGGCGTACGGCGGTGGTGCGGGCCGGGGCGTCCAGCAGCCCCGCGTCGTTGCCGACCACCCAGAACGGCATCCGGTTGGTGAAGAACAGCCGGTAGGCGCGGGCGTTGGAGGCGTTGAGCACCCGGAGGCGGTAGCAGCCGCGCGCCACCCGCAGATACGGGGACACCACACCGTTGACCGTCATCACGTCGCCGTACGTCCCACCGTCCCAGTGCCCCTGCGGCATTGTGCGGGTGGTACGGAAGACCAGCGACCCGTCGGCCCCGAAGCGGCGGTCGGCGAGCGTCAGCGGCACCTCGAACTCGCCGCCGGGCAGGCCGAGCGGGTTGTCCGCGGCGCCGGTGTCGTACCGGTCGCGCAGCAGATACATGCCGGCCAGGCCCGCGACCACGTTGAGCCGCGTGATGCCCATCGCGTGGTCGTGGTACCAGAGATGAGCCGCGTCCTGCCCGTTCGGATGGCGGTACGTCAGCTCGGCGCCGGGCCCGAAGGTGTGCTCGGGATGGCCGTCCGCTTCCGGCGGGGTGATCGCGCCGTGCAGGTGCACCGCCGTACGCGGCAGCGTCCTGTCCAGCTCCGAGGCGCCCTCCAGCGTCGGGTCGATGTCGGCGGCGAACAGGTGCCCGGCGCCGAAGCCGTTGCTGAACGTCAGCGACAGCGGCTCGTCGCGCCGCGCCTCGATGGTCGGCCCGAGATACGGCTGCCCGCCGTACGACCAGGTCCGCGCCACTGCGAGGTCGCGGTGGAAGCGGTGGGTGGCCGGGGCCATGGCGATCGTACGGTCCCCGGTCAGCACGGGGGGCACGGGCAGTTCGTCGACGTACGGCGTCAGGCTCGGGGAGGCGAAGGCCAGCGGGGTCTCCGCGCCGGCGGCGGGGAAGGCGTCCAGGCCGGTGAAGGCGCCGAGACCGCCGAGACCGCCGGCTGCGAGCAGGGAGCGGCGGGACGGGCCGTGCGGCATGCGGGCTCCTCTGGGTGGACGCGGGATGACGATAAGCATCCATATGACTCAAAGTCAACGATGTGTGACATGTCGGTCACAGCGGGTCTCGGCGACGGCCTCGGAAGGGCCATGGGGGGGTGCCACGTGCGGTGGCGGACGCCTCATGCTGCGTGTACGGGCCGGTCGCGCTATTCCCCGCGCCCCTCCAGGGGCTGTCCCTGCGCTGCCGCGCCGTCGTGGTCGCCAGCAATATCCCCGCGCCCCTCCAAGGCCTGTCCTTACGCTGTCCCGCCGTCGTGGTCGCGCGCAGTTCCCCGCGCCCCTTGAAAAACGCTTGCCCTCCACCAGGGTGGGCGCCCATCAGGCAACCCCGGAGCGCGTGCGACCGCACCGCGAGGTACGTTCGCGGGGGCGCCGCGCGGCGGCGGAGAGGGGAGTCACGTGGCCGGCACTGACGAGGGCGGCCCCGCGGCGGGCGGGAAGACCCTGGCCGTGATCGCCCAGGAGGCGGGCGTCTCCGTGTCCACCGTGTCGAAAGTGCTGCACAACCGCTCCGACGTGGCCGCCCGCACCCGGGCGAAGGTGCAGCGGCTGCTGGCGCAGCACGGCTATCCGGGCAGGAACGGCCCCGCCGCCACCGCACTGGCCCCCGGCGGCCTCATCGACTTCGTGATCAACGAGCTGGACGGCCCGTGGGCGGTCGAGCTGATCCGGGGCGCCGAGGAGGCGCTGGACGCGGTCGGGATGGGCCTGGTCGTCTCGGCGGCGCACGGCCGCGGCAGCTCGGCCAGGCGCTGGCTGGACTCGCTCGCCGCCCGCCGCACGCTCGGCGCGATCCTGGTCGTGCCGGAGCTGGACCAGGACCAGCACCGGGAGCTGCGCGCCCTCGGTATCCCCTTCGCGCTGATCGCCCCGGTCGACGAGCCGCCCGCCGGGGTGCCGTGGGTGGGCGCGACGAACTGGCCCGGCGGCCTTGCCGCCACCCGGCACCTGGTACGGCTCGGCCACCGCAGGATCGCGGTGATCGGCGGCCCGCCGCACCGGCTGGCCTCCCGCGCCCGGGTGGACGGCTACCGCTCGGCGCTGGAGGAGGCGGGGCTGCCGTTCGACCCCGGCCTGGTCCGCTACGGCGACTTCACCAACGAACCCGCCTACCGCCACGCGCTGGACCTGCTGCGACTGCCGGACCCGCCGACCGCCGTCTTCGCGGGCAGCGACCAGCAGGCGCTGAGCACCTACCGCGCCGCCGCGACGCTGGGCCTGCGGGTCCCGGCGGACGTGAGCGTCGTCGGCTTCGACGACCTGCCCTTCGCGGACTGGGTCACCCCGCGGCTGACGACGGTGCGCACCCCGCTCGCCGAGATGGCCGCGCTCGCCGCCGGGATGGTGCTGCGGCTGCTCGGCGGCGGGCAGCCGGCCGGCACCAGGGTGGAGGTCGCCAGCGAACTGGTCGTACGCGACAGCAGCGGGCCGCCGCCGGCCCGGTGAGTCCCGCCGGCGCCTCGGTGCGTCAGGCCGGCGTCGGGGGGATGTGGAAGATCTCCCACTGGTGGCCGTCGAGGTCGTAGAAGCTGCGGGTGTGCATCGGGCTCGCGTCCTCCGCGGCCTTCGCGCGCTGCGCGCCCGCCGCGATCGCGGCGTCCCCGATCCGGTCGACGTCCTCCGCGGCGTCCTGCGACACGGCGACGATCACCGCGGTCGCCGCCGTCGCGTCCGCGACGTCCTTGGCGGTGAACGACGCGAAGAAGGGCTGCGTCAGCAGCATCACGAAGCTGCTGTCCGAGACGACCATGCAGGCGGCCCGCTCGTCGGTGTACTGCGGGTCGAATCGGAAACCGAGGCTCTGGAAGAAGCCCATGGACCTCTGCAGGTCCTGTACGGGGAGGTTCACGAAGATCTTGCCGGACATGCGTTCCGCCTCTGCTCGGGGTCGTGGTGCTCGGTACTCACCGGGGTGGACCGGTGGGCGGCGCGGAAATCATCGGTTTCCGGCGGCCGAGCGTGACGCGCCGAGCAGCGTGTCCACGACGCGGCCGAACACCAGCCGGCCCGCGTACTGGGTGACCCCGCCGAAGGCGCTCGGCAGCAGCCGCACCCGCAGCTCCTCCTCCCACCGGACGGACGAGCCCGCGCCGTCCGCGCGTACCTCGATCTCGGCCCAGCCGGTGATCACCCGCCCGGTCTTCACCAGCCAGCACCGGCCCGGGTCGCCGTCCGCGGTGGGCGGCTGCCACGCGGCGACGCGCATCGGGTCGTCGAAGGAGGCGCGGCCGAGTCCGGTGCGCGCGACGAAGACCGTGCCGACGCCCGACGGTGGCGGGGTGAGGACGGTGATCCGGGTCAGCGGCACGGTCGCGCCGTGGTCCTCCCACGCGGTCAGCCGCCGCCAGACCTCGGCCGGCGGCAGCTCCGTACGGCGTTCGATCACGAACCTGGACACCCGGCGAGCGTACCGGCGCCGCCCGGGCTTTCCGACGCGGACACTCCCGTAGCCGGAACGCACCTCACGGCGGCGCACGGCCGGCCGCACATGCTCATCGCGGCAGGCACCCGCCCCGGCACCTCACCGCGGCGGGGAACCGTCACCAGGCGGCCGGCGCGTAGTCCTTGAGGAAGCAGCCGTAGAGGTCCTCGCCCTGCTCGCCGCGCACGATCGGGTCGTAGACGCGGGCCGCGCCGTCGACGAGGTCGAGGGGGGCGTGGAAGCCCTCGGCGGCGAGCCGGACCTTGTCGGGGTGCGGGCGCTCGTCGGTGATCCAGCCGGTGTCGACCGCGGTCATCAGGATGCCGTCGGTGTCCAGCATCTCCTGCGCGCTGGTGCGGGTGAGCATGTTGAGCGCGGCTTTGGCCATGTTGGTGTGCGGGTGTCCTGCGCCCTTGTAGCCGCGGGAGAACTGGCCCTCCATGGCGGAGACGTTGACCACGTATTTGCGCCGGGCCGCCGCCGCGGCCATCGCCGGGCGCAGCCTGCTGACCAGCACGAAGGGCGCGGTGACATTGCACAGCTGCACTTCGAGCAGCTCCACCGGGTCGACCTCGCCGACGGTCTGCACCCAGGTGTTGGACGGGTCCAGGTCGGGCACCAGGCCGCCCGCGTCGATGGCGGTGCCGGCCGCGATCCTGGCGAGCGAGGCGGACCCGCTGACCAGGGCGAGGCCGGTCACGTCCTGGGCGGTGAGCGCCTCGCGGCGGGGCGCGGGCAGGGCGGCGGCGGTCTGCGCGCCGCTGCCGAAGGCGCCGAAGACCTCGGTGGGCGGGAGTTCGCCGGCCGGCAGCGGCGCGGCCTCGGCGGCGACCAGCTCGCGGTAGGCGGCCGGGGAACGGCGTACGGTCTGGGCGGCGTTGTTGATCAGGATGTCCAGCGGGCCGTCCGCGGCGACGGAGTCGGCCAGCGCCACCACCTGGGCCGGGTCGCGCAGGTCTATACCGACGATCTTGAGCCGGTGTATCCACTGGCCGCTGTCCGGCATGGCCTTGAAGCGGCGGACCGCGTCGTTGGGGAAGCGGGTGGTCACGGTGGTGTGGGCGCCGTCCCGCAGCAGCCGCAGCGCGATGTACATGCCGATCTTGGCGCGTCCGCCGGTGAGCAGCGCGCGCCGCCCGGCCAGGTCGGTGCGGGCGTCCCTGCGGGCCCGGTTCTCGCGGGCGCAGTCCTGGCACAGCTGGTGGTAGAAGGCGTCGACCTCGACGTAGCGGGTCTTGCAGACATAGCAGGACCTGGGGCGTTCCAGGATGCCGGCGATCTCGGTGCTGACCGAGGCGGCGAGCTGGATGCCCAGCGTCTCGTCGTCGATACGGTCGGCGGCGCCGGTGGCGGTGGCCTCGGTCACGGCCTTGTCGTTGGCGGTCTTGGCGGCCCTGCGCTCCTGGCGGCGGCGCTGCTTGACCATGCGGTAGACCCCGGCGGTGGCGCGGCGCACCGCGATGGCGTCGGGGTGGTCGACGGGCAGCCCGTCGAGTTCGGCGAGCACGGCCAGGCAGACCTCGAGGCGTGCCGGGTCGATGCCGGGCGCGTCCTCCTCGGGTCCGAGGTCGTGATAGTCCTGCGCTGTCGCCGTCATCGCGCCGCTGCTCTCCCTGTCCGCCCGGGTCCGCCGGGGTCCCGGTGCCGCCCGGGTACGCCACCGGGTCTCGGGCCGAACTTTACGTTTGGCCTGCGGGCAGCTCCAAACCAGGCGGTGGACCCGGCGGTAGTCTCGGGGCGTTTACGCCGCACCGCCCTGGAGGCCCGTTGAGCGCCGAGAACCCTTTCGCCGTGCCGTCCGACGACCCTTTCGGGCCGCACAACCTGCCCTACGGGGTCTTCGGGACCGCCGCGGAGCCGCGGCACCGGATCGGGGTGCGGCTCGGCGACCGGGTGCTGGACGCGGGGGCCGCGGCGCGGGCGGTGGGGGCGCCGGCGGACATCGCGGAGCTGCTGTCGGCTCCGGTGCTCAATCCGCTGCTGGCCGCGGGGCGCCCGGCGTGGACCCGGGTGCGGGCGGCGCTCACCGACTGGCTGACCGGCGCGGAGTACCGGGACGCGGTGGGGCCGCTGCTGGCGCCTGTGCCGGAGGTCACGCTGCGGCTGCCGTTCGAGGTCGCCGACTATGTCGACTTCTACGCCTCGGAGCACCACGCGGCGACCGTCGGCCGGATCTTCCGGGCGGGCGGGGACCCGCTGACCCCGAACTGGAAGCACCTGCCGATCGGCTACCACGGCAGGGCCGGCACCGTCGCGGTCTCCGGCTCCCCCGTGGTGCGGCCGTGCGGGCAGCGCAGGCCGGCGGGCGAGGCGGCGCCGTCGTACGGTCCTTCGCTGCGGCTCGACGTGGAGGCGGAGCTAGGCTTCGTGGTGGGCGGCGCCTCGGAGCGGGGCGAGCGGGTGACGATGGCCGGGGCGGACGACCATGTCTTCGGGGTGTGCCTGGTCAACGACTGGTCGGCGCGCGATGTGCAGTCCTGGGAGTACGTGCCGCTCGGGCCGTTCCTCGGCAAGTCCTTCGCGACCTCGGTGTCGCCGTGGGTGGTCCCGCTGGACGCGCTGGCCCACGCCCGTACGGCCCCGCCGCCGCGGGACACCCCGCTGCTGCCGTATCTGGACGACAGCGCGGTGCTGCCGCCGTGCGGCCTGGACATCGCCATGGAGCTGCGGCTCAACGGGCACACGCTCTCCCGGCCGCCCTTCGCCGCGATGTACTGGACGTACGCGCAGATGCTGGCGCACCTGACGGTGAACGGGGCGAGCCTGCGCCCCGGCGACCTCTTCGCGTCCGGCACGGTCAGCGGCCCGGACCCGGACAGTGTGGGCGCGCTGATCGAGCTGACCCGCGGCGGCGAGCAGCCGGTCGAGCTGCCGGACGGCACGCGGCGGACCTATCTGGAGGACGGCGACGAGGTCGTCATCACCGCGACCGCGCCGGGCCCCGGCGGTGTGCGGGTCGGCTTCGGCGAGGTCGCGGGCCGGATCGAACCGGCCCGCGTCTAGAGCCGGCACGGCCCCGCCCGGCACCGCGGGACCGGTGCCGGGCGGGAAGCCGACGGCCCCTCAGGAGGCGACAGGTCCAACCAGGCGGCACCATCGGCCACGCCGGGATCCGACACGTTCGACCAGCGGCTCAGCACACGGGATCAGGGGCCGGCAGGCAGGGGCCACGGGAGGGCACACTCCCCCGTCGGCAGCGGTGGCAAGAGAGGGCCGATTGAACGGTTTCGATCCCTCAGTCCATGTCCCACGCCGGGTCGCCGTCAAGGAAGTCGGCGGGAAGGCGGTGCTGCCGTTCCGCCCGGAGCCGCGCGTCCTCCCACACCTTGCGCAGCACCAGCGGGTCGGCGCCGCAGGCCCGTGCGAACCGCTCGGCGAGGGACCAGCCCGGGAAGCACTCCCCGGACAGCAGGGCGGCGGCGTGCGCGCTCGGTATGCCCAGCCGCGACGCGAGTATCCGCAGCGGCATCCCCGAGGCCCGGTGCAACTGGGAGAGCACGGGTGCGAGGTGGGACTGGTGCCGGTCGGCCGGACGGGGGGCGGTCATCGTACACACCGCCCGCGGCGGTGGGAGTGAGCGGGCAACGGTCGTCCCTCCTCGGAGCGCAGGTCGTGGAATTACGCGATCCCCGGCGCGCCTGGCCCGTGATGCGAAAAGGTCGGGCCCGTTCCGTTTCAGGTCCCAGGTTGCCCCACCGGGCCGGCCGCTGTTCACCACCCCCGGCCCGGCAGTGCCGCCGCCCGGTGGGCGGAGCCGGCAACTTTTCCGGCCCGCCGTCGTTCACCGCCACGTACGCCGTCGGCCGCGGCCCGCCGCCGTCTCCCGGGTAAGCACTGGTGAGCGGTACGGCAGCGGGCCCGCGCCGGTCAGGGCGCACCGGCGCGCGGTTCGGCGGCCGGGCCTGCGCCGGCGCGGCCGAACGCTCCGGCGCGGGCCCGGGAAAGAAGTTGCCCCGGGCGCGCAATTGCAGACCGGACGCATCAAGCGGGGCACCCTTGTATCCAGAAGTGACGCATGAAGCGGGTGGGAGCCGGTCATCCTTCAAGTGGGCCATCTCATCTGCATTTGCAGACGGCGGGCTTGATCATCCAACCAGGGACGAGAAGAGGACTCATGGCCGGTCAGAGGCACCACGAGGATCAAGGAAAACACCTGCTGGGAGCGGACGCCGCGGGCGGCTTAGCCGTGGCATGGCAGAAAAGCACCTACAGCAACCATCAGAGCGCCTGCGTGGAGGTGGGCAACTTCGGTCAGGAAACGGTCGGTTTCCGCGACTCGAAGGACCCGGAGGGTGCAGTTCTCACCTTCGACCGCAGCGAAGTACGGGCATTCGTTGCCGCGGTGGCCGCCGGCGAGTTCACTGGACGGCGGTAACCGGCCGCCCGGCTTGGCAACTTCCGATCTCATATGACTGAGGCAGGATGAGGGGGCCATGAATGTGCCCGCTCAGCGCGAGGGAGAGCCTGCCCGTGTCTGCCCAGCCGTCCCGCGCCCCGCGGGGAGTCCGCAATGTCCGACCGCTGTCCGGCCGGGCGCCGACCGCGCAGCGCATGATCTTCGGTGAGACGCTGCGAAAACACCGCGACGCGCTCGGCCTGACGGAGAAACAGGTGGCGCAGGAGATCGGCGGCTGCTCGGCCTCCAAGATCAGCCGCCTGGAGAGCGGGGAACACGACTTCAAGCAGAAGGATGTCCTGTGCCTGCTCGACATCTACCAGGTCGTGGACCCCGCCGAGCGCACCCGGCTGCTGGAACTGTCCCAGCAGGCCAACGAGAAGGGGTGGTGGGAGGCCTGGCGGGACGTCGCCACCAAGGAGTTGCAGACGTACGTCAGCCTGGAGGACATAGCCGCGCGGATCCGGTCCTACGAGAGCGGCCAGCTGCTGGGGCTGCTGCAGACCCCGGAATACACCCGGGCCCTGGTCAAGGCGAACTCCCCCGAGCCCAACGCGCGTACGACCGAGCGGATCATGGAACTGCGGGCCATGCGGACCGAGCGCTTCCTCCGGGGGTCCTCCGCGCTGCTGATCTGCATTGTGGACGAGGTCACGCTGTCCCGCGGCTACGGGACGAACACGATCATGCGCGGGCAGATCGAGCGGCTGATCGAACTCGCCGCACATGAACGGATCAGCTTCCGGCTGGCCCCGTCCAGCAAGCTCAATCTCCCGGTGCAGATCGGCACGACCACGGTCTTCGACTTCACCGCGAACCAACTGCCCGCGATCGTCTACGTCGAGCGCTGCAACGGCGGCCTGTACCTCCAGGACCGGCAGGAGGTCGACAGCTACGAACGCGGCTTCGACCGGCTGATGGTCAGCTCGCTGGGACCGGCGGCCTGCCTGCAGAAGCTCAAGGACTACTACAAGAAATACTGCTGAGCCGGCCCCAGCAGGGCCGTCAGCCGCCGGGCCGGCTCCCCGCCGACGGCGCTTCGCGCGCCGTCGGCCCGCCTCGCGCCGCCCGTTCAGGACTTGCGCGCCACTCCCGCGTACAGCGACGACTCCGCGTCGGAGATCAGCGACGGTCCGCTGGCCGGCTCCGGGTGCCATCGGTGGGCCACTTCCACGCCCGGGGCGAGCAGTTCGAGACCCTCGAAGAAGGCCAGCACCTCGGCGCGGGTGCGCACCTGGAGCGCTGTGCCGTTCTTGCCGTACACCGCGGCTATCCTCGCCCACTCGTCCGGCGCGAAGTCCGGGGTGCAGTGCGAGATCGTCAGGTACGACCCCGGTGCGAGCGGTTCGACGAGGCTGTTCACCACGCCGTAGGCGTCCAGTTCGTCCGGAACGAAGTGCAGCAGCGCGTTCAGGCTCAGCCCGACCGGCTGGGTCAGGTCCAGACAGCCGCGCTCCCGTACGACGTCCAGCAGGTGCCCGGGGTCGCGTACGTCCGCCTCGACGTAACCGGTGGCGCCCTCGGGCGAGCTGCGCAACAGGCTGTCCGCGTAGACCAGCACGATCGGATCGTTGTCCACATAGGTGATCCTGGCCGCGGCTATCTCGTCCTGGACCACCTCGTGCAGATTGGGCGCGGTGGGGATGCCGGTGCCGATGTCGAGGAACTGCCGGACGCCGTGCTCGCGGGCCAGGAATCGCGCCGAGCGGTGCACGAAGGCGCGGTTCACCCGGGCGACCGTCCGTACCGCGGGGAAGAAGCGGATGACTTCCTCGGCCGCGTCCCGGTCGACGGCGTAGTTGGTGTTGCCGCCGAGGAAGTAGTCGTACATTCGCGCGCTGTGCGGCATGTCCTGCCGCAGGCGGTCCGCCTCGTCGGCCTCGTCGTCCGCCGTGACCTGTGGTAATTCGTCGCTCACACCATTGCCCCCATCGATCGCGCTCCGGACCGGAACCGGCGCCGGGACCGGAGCTGAGCCGGCGCCGCGCTCTGCTGAGATCACCTTATGCATGTGCAGGCGGATTGCACGAGGATCCGGCTTTCGTCGCCGACAGTGACCGGACCGCGACAGCCGCATGTCCGAGCGCCTTCGGTCAGCCGCCGACGACGCTCGGGGGGTCTTCCATGAGAACGAAGACGCGGAGCCGGTCGCTGCGCATCGGACGCAGGGCGACAATGTGGACAACGATCTCGCGGCCCTGGTGGTACGGCAGCCGGAGCTTGCGAATGCTGCCGTCGCCGTGTTCGCGTACCTCCCGGCGGTGCCACATGTCCCGTACGTCGGACGAGCGCGACAGGAGGTCGCGTTTGAGGCGGCGCAGGGCCTCGTTCTTCCGGTAGTGCGACCGCGCGTAGCGGATCTGGCCGACGTAGGCGCGGGCCCAGTCCTCCCGCCAGTTCACCAGCTGCTCGCGGGCCTCCGGGCTCAGCAGGGCCCAGCGCATGATGTTGCCGTGGTGGGCGGCCCAGGGGAACCAGTCGCGCATCTGCTGGTTGTGGCCGATCACGTTCCATGCGACGTCCGCCACGCAGGCGGGGTGGGACTGGTTGTCGATGAAGCGCTGGAGCAACTCGTCCATCTCGACCGCGGCTTCCGCCTGCGGGATGGCGGCGGAGGTGGGCGGCTGCCCCGTGGTCCGCAGATACAGGGTGGTGCGTTCGGTGTGGTTCAGGCGCAGGGCCGTGGAGAGCCGGTCGAGGAAGTCCTCCGAGCAGTCGGTGCCCTCGCCGCGCTCCAGCGAGCCGTACCAGTCCTCGGTGACCCCGGTCAGCCGGGCGACCGCGCTCCGGGACAGTCCGGCTCCCGGCCGCTCCCGCGCGAACGCGTCGGCCGCCTCGGGCAGGTCGGACCGGTCGACGCGCCGCCGCCAGGAGACCAGCAGCTCCGGCAGCGGCCTGCTGTCGATCTCGCCGCTCTCGCCGGGGCCGCTCCAGGAGTCCACAGGCCGACACTAGGCAGCACCGGGTGGACGCGGCGGCCCGCAACACACCGCGACGCGTCGTCCGGAAGCGGGAAACCGCCGTTCAGCGTAGCCGTGGGCGGCGGGCGCCGGTCCTGCAATGCCCGGCGGAGCACGTGTCCCCCCCCCCCCGGCCGGTGGCGGCCGTTTGCCAACCGGGAGCCTGCCCGTAACCTGGGAGAAAGGCCGCTTTGTCGGCACGCCGCCGGGACACGCGGGGAAGGCGGCGCGAGGAGGTGCCTGTGGTGGCACACGACAGCTCGTTCAGCGCGATCGAGGCCGCGTACGAGCGCACCGCGTTCGAGCAGTCCGCCGCGGGCCTGGAGATATACGACGCCGGCCTCCGGGTGCTGCGGACCAATTCCGCCGCCCTGGCCATGCGCGGCCGGCGGGCCGGCCAGGTCCTGAACCGGCCGGTGCAGACGCTGGGATCACGGCTTCCGCTGGCCCCGCTGCTCCAGCGGGTCCTGGCCGGCGGCGAAGCGGCCGTCCAGCAGCGGATCGACGGGCACGACGGGCGGGGGCACCGGCGGACCTTCGCCGTCACCGCCTTCCCGCTGGAGGACGCGCGGCGCACCATCGGAGTGGGCTCGGTGATCCACGACGTCACCGACGAGACCCGCGCACGGGTCGCCGCGGAACTGCTCGCCCGGGCCCACGAGGGCATCGGCACCACCCTCGACGCGATGCGCACGGCACGTGAGCTGGCGGACATCGCGGTCGAGGACTTCGCCGACGCCGTCTCCGTCGACCTCGTCGATTCCGTCCTCCAGGGCGAGACCCCGCCCGAACCGCCCGTCGGCGCGGACGTGCCGCTGCGCCGGGCCGCGTTCGAGACCCGGGGCGTGCTGCGCGGCATCTACCCGGTCGGCGAGACGAGCCACTTCGTCTTCCCCACCCCGTACACCGACGTGCTGGGCGACGTCGCCCCGCGGCTCCTGGACCCGCGCTCCGCGCCCGCCGACTGGCTGATGCACGACGCCGCGCGGGCGGGCGCGCTGCGGGCGGCCGGGATCCACTCGATGATCATCGTGCCGCTGTCGGCGCAGGGGCGCGTGCTGGGCCTGGCCGGCTTCTACCGCGGGCCGCGGCATCCGCTCGACTTCGACGCGACCGATGTGAAGCTGGCCGAGCAGGTCAGCGCCAAGGCGTGCATCCACATCGAGAACGCGCGCCGCTACACCCGGGAGCGCACCAGCGCCGTCACGCTCCAGCGCAGCCTGCTGCCGCGGACCTTCCCCGAGGTCTCCGCGGTCACCACCGCGCACTTCCACGCGCCGGGAAGCCGGCAGACGGTCTGGTTCGACGTCATCGCGCTGTCCGGAGCGCGCGTCGGCCTGGCCATCGGCCAGGTCCCCGAGCAGGGGCTGCACGCGACGGTCACCATGGGGCGGTTCCGCACCGCCACGACCACGCTCGCCAACCTGGACCTCCCGCCGGAGGAGCTGCTGGCCCACCTCGACGACGCCACCCACCGCATCGTGCCCGACCACGCAGCGCGGCAGGACCGGGCCGCAGGGTCGGCGGACGCGCCGCGCTGCCAGTACGCCGTCTACGACCCGGTGTCCGGCGAACTCGCCATCGCCGCCGCCGGGTGGCCCGTACCGCTGGTGTCCACGCCGGACGGGGCCGTGAGCCGCCTGGACATGCCGGTGGGGCCGCCGCTGGGGCAGGGGGCGGCCTACGAGGTCCGCCGTACGGTTCTGGCTCCGGAGAGCCTGCTGACCCTCTACTCGGAGTCGCTCATCGAACCCGCCTCGGACGCCGCGGAGCGCATGGACCAGCTGGAGCGGGCAGCCGCCCGTTCCGGCCAGGATCCGCGGGCGGCCTGCGACAGCATCGTCGACGGCCTGCTGCCGATCCGGGCGGGTGACGGCGCCGCCGTCCTCGCGGCCCGCACGCACCGCCTGGTCGACGGCCAGGTCGCCACCTGGACCGGGACGCGGGACGCCGAGACGGTCGCCGACTGCCGGGAGAGGACCGGCGTGCAGCTCGCGGACTGGGGCCTCGACGCCTGGTCCTTCACCACGGAGATGGTCGTCAGCGAACTCGTCACCAATGTGCTGCGGCACGCCAGCGGAAACCCGCGGGTGCGCCTCATCCACGACCGCTCCCTGACGATCGAGGTGTCCGACGAGTCCAGTACGGCGCCGCACCTGCGCCATGCGCGGGCCCAGGACGAGACCGGCCGCGGCCTGCTGATCATCGCGTCGCTGGCCCGCCGCTGGGGGACGCGCTACTCGCCGGATGGCAAGACCGTCTGGGTCGAGGAACCGCTGGACGAACCACCGTGAGGCCCGGTGCCTCCGGGGCGCGGGCGGGTCAGGCGGGCGGCGGCCCGGCGCCGATGCCGCCGCGGCCCGCGAGGCGGAACAGCGGCACCAGGGACGGCAGGATCAGCACCACGGCCACGCAGGCGATCCCGACGACGACGTCGAGGGTTGGCGTCGGGGGACGCGGCCTCGCCCAGCGAGAGACGCGTGCCCAGCAGGTAGGGGTACTGCGAGACGCCCCAGCCGGCGACGACGAGCGCGACGGCCGCCGCGGCGCCTTGCGGCGGTGCCTGACTGCGGCTGTCTACTGCTGCGGGCTCGGCGCGACGCGCACCTTGATGTTCTTCATCAGCGGCTGGTCGCTCTGCCGGCTGTAGTCGCTCGCGGCGACCAGCACGTTCATCTCCGGCATGTACCCGGCCGCGCAGCCGCGCGGCATGCTGTACTCGATCGCCCGGTAGCGCTTCAGGTGGCGGCGGCTGCCGTCCCGCGCGGTGGCGGTGATATCGACCAGGTCGCCCGTGGCGATGCCGCGGGCGCGCATGTCCTCGCCGTTCATCAGGATCAGCGTGCGGATGTCGCGCACCCCGCGGTAGCGGTCGTTGTCGGAGTAGACCGTGGTGTTCCACTGGTCGTGGCTGCGCATGGTCTGCAGGACGATCACGTCGCCGGGCGGCGGAGCGTCCGGCAGGCCGGCGGCGGAGAATTCGGCGCGGCCCGACGGTGTGAGGAAGGCGAGCTCACGGGCGGGCTGGCGGATCCGGAAGCCCAGCGGCAGCCGTACCCGGCGGTTGAAGTCCTCGAATCCGAGCAGGACCCGCGCCATGGTGTCGCGGATACGGTCGTAGTCCTCGATGTAGGACTCCCACGGGGTCCGGCTGCCCGGCAGGGTGGCCCTGGCGATGCCGGCGATGACGGCCGGCTCGGACAGCAGGTGCGGGGAGGCCGGCTTCTTCATGCCGACCGACAGGTGCACCATGCTCATGGAGTCCTCGACGGTGGTGCCCTGGATGCCGCGCCGCTGGTGGTCCTTCTCCGTACGGCCCAGGCACGGCAGGATCAGCGCCTTCCCGCCGTGCACGAGGTGGCTGCGGTTGAGCTTGGTGCTGACGTGGACGGTGAGCGCGCAGCGCCGCAGGCCCTGGGCGGTGTACGCCGTGTCGGGCGCGGCCAGGGCGAAGTTGCCGCCCATGCCGAGGAAGACCTTCACCCGGCCCTCGTTCATGGCCTCGATGGTGCGGACGGTGTCCAGGCCGTGCTCGCGCGGCGGGTCGATGCCGCAGGCGTCGGCGAGCCGGTCGAGGAAGTCGGGGGTGGGGCGGTGGTCGATGCCGCAGGTGCGGTTGCCCTGCACATTGCTGTGCCCGCGCACCGGGGACGGCCCGGCGCCCTCCCGGCCGAGATTGCCGCGCAGCAGCAGGACGTTGACGATCTCGCGGACGGTGTCCACGCCGTGCTCGTGCTGGGTGATCCCCAGGCACCAGCTGACCAGGGTGCGGTCGGAGGCGGAGTAGATCCGCGCGGCCTTGAGGATGTCGGCCCGGGGGACCCCGGACTGCTCCTCCAGCTGCTCCCAGGACGTGGCCTCGCACAGGGCCCGGTAGTCCTCGAAGCCGAAGGTGTAGCGGCCGATGAACTCGTGGTCCAGGGCCTTGGGATCGTGCGCGCTCTCCTCCAGGACCGCCTTGGCGACGCCCCGCAGGAAGGCCATGTCGCCGCCGACCCGCACCTGGATGTTGAGGGTGCTGGTGGGCGTCGGCTTGAACAGCGCCATGTCGGTCATGTCGTGCGGCACGATGGTCCGGGTCGCCGCGGCCTCGATCAGCGGGTTGACGTGGACGATCTGGGCGCCGCGCCGGTAGGCGTCGGCGAGGGCGGTCAGCATCCGGGGCGCGTTGGACGCCGCGTTGACCCCCATGATGAACAGGGCGTCGGCGGCCTCCCAGTCGGCGAGGTCCGCGGTGCCCTTGCCGGTTCCCAGGGCCGCCTGGAGGGCGCGGCCGGAGGCCTCGTGGCACATGTTGGAGCAGTCGGGCAGGTTGTTGGTGCCGAACTCGCGGGCCATCAGCTGGTAGAGGAACGTCGCCTCGTTGCCGAGCCGCCCCGAGGTGTAGAAGGCCGCCTCGTTCGGGCTGTCGAGGCCCCGCAGCTCGCGGCCGATGAGCGCGAAGGCGTCCGGCCAGGAGATCGGCGCGTAGCGGTCGCGGACGGCGTCGTAGACCACCGGCTCGGTCAGCCGCCCCTGGTCCTCCAGCGCGAAGTCGGACCACGTCGACAGTTCGGCGACGGTGTGCCGGGCGAAGAAGTCGGCCCCGACCCGCTTGGGGGTCATCTCCCAGGTGACGTGCTTGATGCCGTTCTCGCAGATGTCGAGCTTGAGGCCCTTGATGTCGTCGGGCCACGCACAGCCGGGGCAGTCGAACCCGCCGTTCTCGTGGTTCATCCTGAAGACGGCCCGCGGCCCGTCGACGAACGCGTGCTCCTTCACCAGGACCCGGCCGACGCTCCTGGCGGCGCCCCAGCCGGCGGCGGGGTGGTTGTACGGGCGCTGGGAGGGCCGCTTCCTGTCCGCGGGACCGTCCCCTCCCGCAGGGGTACGGCCGACCGCACCGTCGTCCGGGCCTGCCGGTCCCCGGTTCACATCGGATGCAGTCATGTAGGACCCTTTACTGTGCGTCAATTCCCGGGAAATCTACATTTTTCGGCACAGCACGGGACACGGCACGCCGGAGGTCCGGCGGGAGGTCCGCCGGACAGCTTCTACGAGCGGGCGAATTCCAGCAGGTCCGCGTTGAAGCGCTCGGCGAACTCGGGCACCATCGACAGGCCGTGCGGCGCCCCGGGGTAGACCTTGAAGGCGGCGTCCTTGACGATCTTCGACGACTTCTCGCCCGACGCGACGATCGGCACGATCTGGTCGTCGTCGCCGTGCACGATCAGCGTCGGGACGTCGATCCGCTTGAGGTCCTCGGTCAGGTCGGTCTCCGAGAAGGCCTTGATGCAGTCGTACGCGCCCTTGATGCCGACCTGCATCGACCACAGCCAGAACTCGTCGCGCGTGCCCTGGCTGACGGTCGAGCCGTCGCGGTTCGCGCCGTAGAAGTTCGCGCTGAGGTCCTGGTAGAACTGCGAGCGGTCCGTCTCGACACCGGCCCTGATCTGGTCGAAGACGTCAATGGGCAGGCCCTCGGGATTCGCGTCGGTCTTGAGCATCAGCGGCGGGATCGCGCTGAGCAGGACCGCCTTCGCGACACGCTCGGTGCCGTGCCGGCCGATGTAGCGGGCCACCTCGCCGCCGCCGGTCGAGTGGCCGACGAGGATGACGTCCCGCAGGTCGAGCGCCTCGATCAGCGCGTCGAGGTCGTCGGCGTAGGTGTCGAGGTTGTTCCCGTCCCAGGTCTGCCCCGAGCGTCCGCCGCCGCGCCGGTCGTGGGCGATGGCGCGGAAGCCGTTGTCCGCCACCACCTTCAGCTGGGGGTCCCAGGCGTCCGCGGTCAGCGGCCAGCCGTGGCTGAACACGATCGGCTGACCCGATCCCCAGTCCTTGTAGAAGATGTCTGTTCCGTCTTTCGCTTTGATGAAGGGCATGAGCCGGCTCCTGCCGCGCGAGGAAATGGAGGACCGAGAACAGTCGGGGACGTCCGGAAGGGACACCCCCGCTTTACGATACCCACGAGCCGTCCTCTCGGCGCGCCGAGCGGAATCGCCGCCCCTCGCGGCCGGCGGCGGAAGGGTATTCCGTGGGCCATCCGGATAACGGGCACAGATAAGAGCGGGCCGCCCGCTGACGGACGGCCCAGCCGGAATTCCCTTTCGGTCTACTGCTCGGTGAGGGTGAAGCTCTGGGCGGCTCCGCCGGTGCAGGTCCACTGCTGGAGACGGGCACCGTCCGCGGTGGAGACATCCGTGACATCCAGGCACGCACCGGTATTGCTGCGCGGAGTCAGGGTGTACGTCCCGTTGGCGCCGGCGACCGGCTTCCACTGCTGGTTCGTACCCGACCCGTACGACCACAGCTGGATCTTCGCGCCATTGCCGGCGCCCGAACCACCCGTCACATCCCAGACGGCGGAACCCGCATTACGGCTGACCACCTTGAAATAGCCGCTGTCGGTGGCCTGGAACTGCCACTGCTGATTGGCACTCCCCGCCTGGCACGCCCACTGCTGGACGGCGGCGCCATTGGCGGTCGAACCGTTGGCGTCATCCACGCACTTGCCGCTGTTGGTGTTCTTCACCGTGTACCACTTCGACGAATCGATCGGCCCGTTCCCGCCGGTTCCGGTTCCGGTACCGCTGTTCGCGCCGGGCCACAGGTAGGTGCCGACGGTCTTGGCGGGCAGCGTGGCGGCGAACTGCTGGTCGCCGACCCGCAGGGTGAACGGCTGCGGCGAGCCCGTCTGGTTGACGACGACGGTCACCAGCGTGCCGTCGGGATTGAGGAAGGCCACATTGGTGGTGCTGCCGCTGCCGCCGTTGTTGGTCTGCACGCGGGTGGCGCCGCGGGCCACGAACTTCGAGAACTGCGCGATGATGTAGTAGTCGGGCAGGGCCCAGTACGTGTCGGGGCTGCCCGGCGACTGGATGAGCATGCTGGGGTCGGGCGAGCCGGACCACTGCTCGGGGGCGCGGTTCTGGTCGAGCATGGTGACCCAGTCCTCGTACATGATCGACTGGTTGCGGAAGTACTGGACGATGCGGTCGGCGCCGGAGGTGCCCCACACGGCGCGTTCGGTCATCGCCACGTCCTTGGTGGGGTAGCTGGCCTTGACCTGCCCCATGGACGTGGGGTCGCCGCCGTAGTCGTGGAAGGCGACACCGTCCACAGCGTTGAAGGCGTCACTGGGCGAGCCGGGGTTGCCGAGGACGCCGGCGGTGTAGCCGGGGCCGTCGGAGAAGTTGTGGTCGAAGGCCCAGATCCTGGTACTGGCCGCCCCGTTGTTGTTCAGCTCGCCGCGCAGGGCGGTGGCGACCCGCCGTTCCTGGTCGGCGGACAGGGTCATGCCCGGGTAGTCCGGCGGCGAGAACAGCGGCTCGTTCTGCATCGTGACGGCGTACAGCGGCAGGCCCTGGCCCGCGTAGGCGGTGACCGCCTTGCGCAAGTAGGTCGCCAGCACGGGGATGTTGGAGTCGGGCAGCGAGCCGCCGAGCAGGCTGTTGTTGTTCTTCATCCACGCCGGGGGGCTCCACACGCTCCCGAACAGCAGCAGGTTCGGGTTGATCGTCTTCGCCTCGCGCAGCACATCGATGATCTTGTAGTCGATGTCCTTCTGGATCGAGAAGCGCGACAGGCTCGGGTCGGCGGAGCCGTCGTCGTAGGTGTAGAAGGCACGGGAGGTGAAGTCGCTGGTGCCCAGCGGGATGCGGGCGACGCTGAAGCCGGCGCCGTTGACCGGGTCGACCAGCTTGTGCAGCGCGGCGGTGCGCGCGGTGGCGCTCATCCGGGACAGGTTGTAGATCGTCGACTCCTCCAGCGAGGAGCCGACGCCCAGCACGGACTGGTAGTGGGTGCCGGTGTCAGCGGTGATGGTGGCGGAGCCGGACGCGGCGGTGGTGGTCAGGTCCGCCTGCTTGGACAGCTTGTACGGGGTGGCGGCCAGGCCCGTCGCCGGGTCGGTGAACCAGCTCCCGCTGCTGGGGCCGAACCCCGGCGCGGTCGACTCCGAGCTGAGATACACCTGCACCGGGGTGGTGGCCGCGGCGGCGGGCGTCGCGCTGACGGCGGACAGGGCCGCCGGGGCGAGCAGCGCACCGGTCGCCACCGCGGTGGCGGCGAGGATCATCCGGCGGCTGCCTCCGAGGGGCGCAGGGGCGGGGGAACGC